>CALMEH010000674.1 GCA_937863115.1 uncultured Acidobacteriota bacterium | reverse complement strand
CGCTCGGCTCATTAATTCATTACGATGCGGCGGGAATTTATTTGATTGAAACTGACGAAAGTGGTTATGTTTTCAAATCGCGGGCGATTCGCGGTTATGAAATCAGTTTTGCTTTGGTCGAACCGCGTCTGAAAATGGGCGAAGGTTTTATCGGCTATGTCGCACAGACCGGAAAATCTCTGATTTCAGCAGATGTTAAAAGTGATTCGAGATATTTTCACGCGCGACCGAAAACCGAATCGGAAATGGTTGCGCCAATTATTTCAAACGATAAAGTCATCGGCGTTTTCGATTTGGAAAGCGACAGTTTGGATGCTTACACCGAAGATGATTTGTCAATTTTACAGCTTCTTGCATCGCAAGTTGCAATAATTATTGAAAAAGTCGAGCTTCACAAAGCCCTGATTGAAAAAAATCGTCTGCAAGCACAACTTGAAATTGCGCGTCAGGTGCAAACCGAACTTCTGCCGCCACACGATCCGCAGTTCAAAGGTTTTGACATCAGTGCATATGTTTTTCCGACCGAAGAAGTTTCGGGCGATTATTACGATTGGGTGAAGGTTTTCGACGACCAAATCGGAGTTGTTGTTGCCGATGCTGTCGGTAAAGGAATTCCCGCCGCCCTTTTGATGGCATTTCTTCGCGCCTCGCTTCGTGCGTGCGTGCAAATCGGTTATGCGCCGCACATCGCCTTTTCAAAAGTCAGCAATCTGCTTTGGGATTCGACCGAAGAACATCAATTTATTACGGCAATTTATGGAATTCTGGACGCGACAAATCGCAATTTTGTTTTTTCCAATGCCGGACACAATCCGCCGCTTCTCGTGAATGCCGACGGAACTTACCGTTTTGTAAAATATGGTGATATGCCGCTCGGAATGTTTCGCGATATGCGTTATCACCAGCATTATCTTTCGTTTGAATCCGGACAAATTCTGGTGCTTTACACCGATGGCATCACTGAAGGCGAAAACGCCGCCGGCGAAGATTACGGCAATGAACGATTTGCCCAAAGCGTCTTGAGCGGAAAACATTTGCCTGCCAAAGAACTTATCAATCACATCCGCAAATCGGTCGCCGATTTTACCGAAAGAAAATTTTTGGACGATGACGGAACTCTTTTTATTATTAAGGCTTCGTAAAATTCTGCGCGAAATTCAATTCGTAAAAAAAAAACTTTTCAAAACTACTTTCAAAAGTTTATAATTGATTCAGGCATGATATTCTCAAGCCTGAATCTTTCCATCAAACTCCGCAATCTCTTTACAAAAAATAATGAATAAAATCTTTCTGAAACTATTGTTCACAAGCATTTTTGCATTTGTTTTAAACATTTCAGCAAACGCTCAAAATCAAAAATCTACAACCGAAAAAGTTTTAAACACGGCAGGCAAAGCAACTGTTATTATTGTTGGAGAAACTGCCAAAGCGAGCTATGAAGTTGCCAAATTCGGCGTGAAAACAGTGGGAAAACCCTTAATTGTAAAAGTCGTGCCGAAAACTACTAAATTTTTGCTGAAAAAATCAGTTCCGGTTGCCAAAAAGTTGTTTGTAACTTATCTAAAGACTAGACTGTCTTTATGAAATTTGCACCGAAGGAATTTTTAGCACAACTGCCGAAACCCGCGAACGAAAAATGGAAAGACGGCGTTCGGTTCACCGAAACTTTTGCGAAAGGCGAATTTGAACTCGAATTTTTTGCGCCGCGCGACACGGACTATCAAACGCCACACGACAAGGACGAATTTTATATTATTGTCAGCGGAATGGCGGACTTATTGATTGAGGGCGAGAAATTTCCGTGCGAAGTCGGCGACGCGCTTTTTGTTGAGGCAAAATGTGAACATCATTTCGAGAATATAAGCGAAGATTTTGCGACTTGGGTGATTTTTTTTGGAAAATCGTGAACTTAAAAATCGAAGCAGGGAACTAAGAATAATGCTATTTCCCGCACATTTGCCGCCGAAATTTTTCGCACAAATTGATACTTTTTGATGCTATAATTTGTCAGAAACTAAAAGCGTGGACGAATTATTCAAAAAAACGTCTTGATGAGCGGACAAAATAAATTGAAAAAAGATTGAAATTTTATTGAAAACCGAAGGTGATTAAGTGTATTTCCTTTGCAGGCGAAAGCCTTACATTTTCGTTTGAGGTTTTCAGATGTCTCTTGCAACAGTTACCGAAGTTATGCTTTATTGTCCGAAATGCCAAAGCACTTATCCGGTTGGAAGCCGCCGTTTTTGCGATAAAGACGGTGCGCGTCTTTCTGCCGCGCCAAATGCTCCAACGCCAAACTCTGTCCCGAAACAGCCGGGCGGAGTTTTTACGAATCTTTTAGGCAGAACCGTGCCGACCAATCAAACTGACGAAAAATTGGCGGCAACGCCGAAGTTTGTGCCGTTTGTTCCAAAGCCGAAAACCGAGATTGAAACCCCTAAGCCGTCAAATCGGGCTGACGTTTTGGAACTTGACTTTCCGAAACCGAAGCCCGACCCGACAATTGAAGCGAAACACGAAAAAACAGATAAGCCAATCGGCAAACCGTTCACCAGAATAATTAAACCGAGCGAGATTGCTTCAGGCACGGCGGAAATTGGTAATCGCAAAACGAATCCTACTGGCAGAACGGCTCTGACATGGGAAAAACCTAATGTTTTAGTCGGCGAAAATATCAAAGGACGTTATCAAATCGTCAAACTTATCAATAAAGATGATGAAAGCATCCATTATTTAGCCGAAGACAAAATCGCGCCCGGAAAAAAGGTTTTTGTGCGTGTGTTTATGGACGAATCCGACGCGGATGATTTTTCAGGTCAGATTTTTGCCGAAGAAAGAGTTTCGTTGTCGCACATAAACCATCCGAATATTGCCAAAGTCGTTGATTCAGGCGAACTTTTGGAAGGAAATTCGTTTATCGTATCGGAATTTGTCGAAGGCAATACGGTTAAGGAAATGCTCAATCGAACCGGACAATTTAACGTGCTTCGGACAGCACGAATTATCCGGCAAGCGTCTTACGCTTTGAGCGAAGCGCATCAAAACGGTGTTTTGCATCGAAATCTGAAACCCGAAAACATAATTCTCGACATCAATGAAGCCGGCGCGGAGCAAGTGAAATTAACTAATTTCGGAGTTGTTTCCGACAAAATCACCGAAGAAAATCGGGCTTATAAATCACCTGAACAAATTGAAGGCAGACTGGCTAATTTTGCAAGCGATATTTATTCGCTTGCCGTTATTGCTTTTGAAATGCTGACCAGCCGGATGCCGTTTAATTCTTCAACAATGGCAACTTTGAAAAAGGCACAGCAAGAAGGTTTGACGATTATGCCGACGAATCTGCGTCTGGACATTCCGCCCCTTGTTGATGATATTTTAAAGAAGGCATTGGAAGCAAATCCGACCGACCGCTACCCGAAAGCCCGCGATTTCGGTGATGCTTTTTTTAATGCATTAACGACTGTTGCACCTTGGGAAGCGGAAGAAAAAACGGAAGAAAAAGCAGATGTAAAGAAGGACGATAAAAATTTTGTCGTGCTTAATCCGGTTATTCTTCCGACAAAATTTGAAGAAAAGCCGCAGGAAATAACTGCGCCGGTTGCACTCGAAGAAATCGAAGAAGAAAAGCCCGAGGTAAAGGAAACTGCGGAGATTGAAGAAGAAAGTTTGCCTTGGGAAAAACGCTCACCCGAAACGGTGCGCGAATCAAGTCCGATGTGGTTGATGTTCGGAATTCTGGCACTCGGTTTGTTAGTTTTCGGCGGCATCTGGTATTACATCTGGAACCGTTCGGCAACGCCGGAAATTATTCAGACACAAACGCAAAACACGACTAATACGAATATTATCCAAGAAACCAATTCGGTAATTCCGACACCTCCGCCCGTGATTG
The DNA here is from genome assembly GCA_937863115.1 of uncultured Acidobacteriota bacterium. Lineage (GTDB taxonomy): Bacteria > Acidobacteriota > Blastocatellia > Pyrinomonadales > Pyrinomonadaceae > CALMEH01. The sequence continues at coordinate 3,321 of CALMEH010000674.1, read as the reverse complement.
AGGAAATGAACGAAATTCCGCCGATTGCGCGGCAAGTCGAACAACCTGCGAATACGAATTACTTTGAAAATTCCAAACAAGGTTTATCCGGCGACTTAGCGAAGAATTTTCTTGGTTTTTCAATTTATTACCCGAACGATTGGACGAAAAACAATTCAAAAGACGATTTTCTTGACATCACGAAGAAAAGTGCGGATGGTTTGCCTGTCAAACAAGTCATTATTACGCGCTACGAAAGCAAAGGTCTTTTCAGCCAAGATAAAGCGAATTTTACGAAATTGGTTGAAAAATCAAACAAAGATTTGAAAGCAGCTTTACCGAATTACAAAGTAGCCGGTTCAGGCGAAACAACAATTCAAAACGGACGTTGGAAGGCATATGAAGTGAAATTTGAAAATTCCGGCACGATTGGCAAAAACGGCGAATTAACGCTTTGGGGCAGACGGCTTTGGATTCCGGTTCAACGTCCGGGAATGAAAAGCGGTTTTGTGATAACTTTGGTTGCCACATCACTCGCACCAAATATTCAAAACGCCGAAAATGTCGTTACTGACGAAGAACTCGCGCAGATTTTGGAAACTTTTGAACCTACTTCAAGATATTAAATTGCTGATGCGGCATTGTTTATATGCAGCTTTTTAATTCGAAAATCAAAAAGCCGAAGTTTTTTAACTTCGGCTTTTTTTAATCTGGAGGCTTCAGACTTAACCGCAACACAAGCTGAAATTGTTACCGTTGCTCGATTCCTCGCCTAGCGGAGTTCGCAACTCAAACCTTGTGCGGAGCCTGAAGCCAAATGGATTTCGGATTTCGGATTTCGGATTTCGGATTGTAAAAAACAAATCCAAAATCTAAAATCCAAAATCCAAAATCGATATGGCGGAAAGGGTGGGATTCGAACCCACGGAACCCGTTAAGGCTCACAGCATTTCCAATGCTGCCAATTCAACCGCTCTTGCACCTTTCCGAAAATTTACAAATATCTAATCGTCTTTTCCGTCATCGGGAGACATCCAAAAACAGAAAAATCCTGCGGCAATTGCGCCGATAATCGGTGCGAGCCAAAACAGCCAAACTTGTGTCAGAGGCGTTCCGCCCGTGAAAACCGCAACGCCCAAACTGCGTGCCGGATTGACCGATGTGTTCGTAACCGGAATCGAAATCAGATGAATTAAGGTTAAACCCAAACCGATGGCAATCGGCGCAAAACCTGCCGGAGCGCGGCGATGCGTCGAACCTAAAATAATCACCAAAAACGCGAATGTCAAAACTATTTCGCAAACAATTGCGGCAAGCATTGTGTAACCGCCGGGCGAAAAAGTATCGAACCCATTTGTCGCAAACGCACCGGCTTTTGTGGCATCAATCGCAAATCCGGCTTTGCCGCTGGCAATGACGAATAAAATTCCCGCGCCGGCAATTGCGCCGATGACTTGGGCAAAAATATACGGCACAATTTCGCTTGCAGGAAATCTCTTTCCTGCCCATAACCCGAAAGTTACGGCAGGATTAAAATGTCCGCCTGAAATATGCCCGACGGCGTAAGCCATCGTCAAAACCGTCAAACCGAAAGCTAATGAAACTCCGGTAAAACCAATTCCGAGTTGCGGAAAAGCCGCCGCTAAAACCGCACTGCCGCAGCCTCCCAAAACTAACCAAAGCGTGCCGATAAATTCAGCCGCCAGCCTCTTTGTTAATGGCATAAATTAAAAATCTCCTTCTAAATTGTTTTAAAATATAGGTGAAGTTGTTAGTTTTACGACAGGGGAATGACGTTTCTTTTCAAAAAACAAAATATGGCGGAGAGGGTGGGATTCGAACCCACGGGTCCCGTAAAGGAACAACAATTTTCGAGACTGCCCGATTCAACCACTCTCGCACCTCTCCGCGAATTTATTAGTTTAACTATTCCGTGCGGAAAATTTCAAGTCGAAAAGGCAAAAACACGCGCGTTAGCAAGTGTGTTTTTATTTATTGGTTGTTGACACACTTGCTAACGTGCGTGTTTCCGCCTTCTGCGGAAAAAATTCTGCATCAAAATTCGACAATCTTCCGCTAAAATTCCGGCTTCAATTTCGATTCGATGATTTAATTTTTCGCTATCGCAGATGCGGAAATGCGTTTCAACTGCGCCGAATCTTTCATCCTTTGCGCCATAAACCAGACGTTTTACACGCGCATTGACGAGCGCACCGGCGCACATCGCGCACGGTTCGATAGTTGTATAAATTGTTGAATTCAAGAGACGATAATTGCCGATTTTTGCGGCGGCTTCGCGCAAAACTAAAATTTCGGCGGGGGCCGTCGGGGCGCTGAAAGGTATCGTGCGGTTTCCGGCAACTGCTAAAATCTCTCCGTTTTCATCAATCAAACACGCGCCGATTGGCACTTCGCCAACATTTTCGGCTTCGCGGGCGGCTTCGATGGCGCGGTTCATCCAAAAAATATCGTTCATAAAAACAAAAATTCCTTGCAGAAAAAGCGTAAAGTGCTAGAATTAAAAAAGCAAACGTATTTTGCGCTCCGGCGTTTGCAAACCGCTTCATTTTTTTTATGCTTTATGAGAGATTCGTTTCGTCTTGCCGATGATGCCGTCGAAGACGATATACATTTAAGCCAAATCCCGCCGTCATTTCATTCACTTGCCGAAGAAGTTCGCGCACGAAGCAATAAGCCTAAAACAACGCCTCTTTCGATTCCGCAGAAACTTTCTTTGTCGGAATTTAATACGGCAATGGTGCATTTTTATCGCGGCGAAGTGCAACGGTCGAATGTTTGGCGAAGTCGGCTCGACGCGACGACGAATTGGGCGGTAATTACTGCCGGCGCAACACTTTCGTTTGTTTTCAGTTCGTCGGACAATCCGCATTTTGCGATTCCGATTAATTCGATTTTGGTTTCGATTTTTCTCTTTATGGAAGCGCGGCGTTACCGTTATTACGAAGTTTGGGCAAATCGCGTGCGTGTTCTCGAAACCGGATATTTTGCGCCGATGTTGTCGCACCGCACGATTCCGCCGGACAAAGAATGGGCAGATCATATTTCGGCGGATTTGCTCAATCCGCATTTTACGATCAGCGAATGGGAAGCCGTCGGGCGGCGTTTGCGGAGCAATTATTTGTGGATTTTTATTTTGCTATCACTTTCGTGGACGCTAAAGATCTACATTCATCCGTCACCGATACCAGTAGCGACCGAGGCCGACCGTAAGATATTCTGGGACCTGTTTTTTCAACGGGCAAGGGTCGGATTGGCACCGGGTTGGCTGGTTGTGCTCTTCGGAGCGTTGTTTAACGCTATAATTTTGTTTGTTGCTTTTAG
>CALMEH010000673.1 GCA_937863115.1 uncultured Acidobacteriota bacterium | reverse complement strand
GGAAAACATTTTCTACACACGGGAAAACATTTTCTACACACGGGAAAACATTTTCCCCGCCCGGAAAAAACATTTTCCCCACAGATTTTTTGCGGTTTTTAGGTGAAGAAAAATCTTGCTATTTACCACAAAAAAGCATTATGATTAAGCCATAAATTTGAAAATTCAGCTTTATGGAAAATTACACTTACAACTACGACGAGCAACAGCCGTTTGCCGCCGCCGAGTTTGCCGAAAATCCCGAACCGCGTTGCCCTTGTGTGCTTCTGCTCGACACTTCCGGCTCGATGGAAGGCAATTCAATCGAAGAATTAAATCAAGGATTACAGGCGTTTCGTGAAGAAATTTTTAACGATTCGTTGGCAATGAAGCGCGTCGAAATTGCGATTGTAACTTTCGGTCCGGTGAGCGTTTTGCAGGATTTTGCGACTGCCGATATGTTTCGTCCGCGCACGCTTCAAGCCGCCGGAGATACGCCGCTCGGTGCGGCGGTCGGGCGCGGATTGGAACTTTTGAAAAACCGCAAACAAATCTTGCGCGACAACGGAATTAAACTTTTTCGCCCTTGGATTTTTTTGATCACAGACGGCGAACCGACTGATAATTGGTCGCATCTGCCGCAGATTATTCGTTCCGGCGAAGAATCAAAATCGTTTTCGTTTTTTGCTTTGGGCGTGCGCGATGCCGATTTTAATGTTTTGAAACAACTTTCCGTGCGCGAACCGATGAAGATGTCGGGCGTGAAATTTAAAGAATTTTTCCTTTGGCTTTCGGCTTCGCTGAAAAATGTTTCGCGCTCGAATCCGGGCGACAGCGTGCCGATTCCCGATTATAAACCTTACGGATGGTCGGAAGTTTAAGAAAGATTTTTTGCCTGCGAAACATACGAAAAGAACGAAAAATATTTAAAGATTTTCGTATATTTCGTATGTTTCGCAGGCAAAAATAAAAATTTGATGAGTAAATCAATTTGGCGCACCGCACACGCTTCGGCAATCGGGACGGCGCACGTTAATCAAAACACGGAATGTCAGGACAGATTCGCCTGCCAAACCGTTGAAACAAAAAGCGGCGCAGTTTTAATCGCGGTCGTCGCAGATGGCGCGGGAAGCACGACGGACGGGCAAATCGGCGCGGAAATCGCTTGTAAATTCTTTATCGAAGGCGTTTCCGATTTTTTAGATTCGCAAGATGCTTCGGTAAATTCTTTGAATTTGGAATTCGGCAGATTTTGGATTGGTTATTTTCAAAAAAAGATTGAAGAAATCGCCGCCAAAGACGAAAAAACTTTGCGCGATTATGCTTCGACTTTGGTGGCGGCAGTAATCGGCGAAAATGCGGCAGCATTTTTCCAAATCGGCGACGGCGGCGCGGTTTTTTCGGCTTCGGGCGAATTGCAAAGTTACCAATTCGCCATTGAGCCGGAAGAATCAGAATATATCAACGTAACCGATTTTTTGACGGACGAAACTGCTTTTGAGCGATTGCGGTTTGTTTTGATTGAAGAAAAAATCGAAGACGTGATTTTGTTTTCCGACGGCGTTGCGTCCGTCGCGGTTGATTTTCAAACAAATCAGCCGCACGAACCGTTTTTAATGCCGATGATTGCACCACTTCGGAGCGGAAACGCATCAAACGATTTGAACGAAAAGCTCGAAAAATTTTTAGGTTCGCCGAAAATCAACGAGAAAACCGACGATGACAAAACGATAATTTTGGCATCGCGGCACGGAGGAATTAAAAATTAAAAATTAAAGATTAAAAAAGCCTGGTATTATCGACAAACTTCTGTAATTTTTAATTTTTAATTTTTAATTTTGCATTAAAATTATGCCCACGTTTTATGACAGTCAAGGAAATTCTTACACGCTGAATCAGCAAATTGGGCGTGGCGGTGAAGGAACGGTGTTTTTCTGTCCGAATGATTTATCGCTCGTGGCGAAAATTTATCACGAGTCTATTGACGAGGAAAAAGCGGAAAAACTTCGTTGGATGGCGGAGAATCAAAACGATCAACTGCTCAAAGTTGCGGCTTGGATTGTTGATGTTTTGACGGACGAAAACGACGAAATCGTCGGTTTTCTGATGCCGAACGTCAAGGCGAAGGAAATTCACGAACTTTATTCTCTGAAAAGCCGCCGCGTTCATTTTCCCGAAGCGACGTGGCAATTTTTGATTCACGCGGCGGCAAATGTTGCCCGCGCTTTTTATGTGCTTCACAAAAACGAACACATAATGGGCGATGTCAATCACGGAAACTTGGTCGTTCTCGCAGACGGCACGGTTAAATTGATTGATTGCGACAGTTACAGCATCAAAAAAGGCGAAACGCGCTATGTTTGTGATGTCGGCGTGGCGACGCATCTTGCGCCCGAACTTCAAGGTTTGGATTTGGGCGAAATCGAACGCGAAAAGAAACACGATAATTTCGGTTTGGCAGTCATAATTTTTCAACTTCTTTTCTTAGGCAGACATCCGTTTGCCGGAAATTATCTCGGCGCGGAAGATAAATCGCTCGAAGATTGCATTCGCGAACGCCGTTTTGCTTACGGAAATCAAGAAACCACGAACGTCAAACAACCGCCCGGAACTTTGTCTTTAACGCAGATTACGCCACGTTTGTCAGCAATGTTTGAACGCGCATTTTTTTCCGAAGAACGTCCCGAACCGCACGAATGGATTGAAGCACTTGAAGATTTATCGGCGAGTTTAAAAACTTGTTCCGTGCATATCGGACATCATTATCTCAACGAACTTTTCGCTTGCCCTTGGTGCGAAATCGAATCGAAAACCGGTTTAATGCTCTTTCCGTTTGTCAGCAGTGTGAAATCAAATGCGGAAAACGGATTTAATATTTTTACGGTCGAAAACTTGTTGGCAAGTCTGGAAATTCCGCAAAATCTGCCCGCGAAACCATTTAAGCCGACAATTTTGCCGATGCCTTCCGAGAAAGCCCGCGAAATGCAAAGCACGAACAAAAATCGTTTGGTGGGCGTTGCTATCGTGCAATTTTTGGCGGTTTTTTTGTTGACTATTATCGGCGGCGCAGGTGTCGGGTTTATTTTCGGCGTGATTTTGATGACAATTTTCTTTGCGGTTTTTCATAGTTCCGACAAGCCGGAAAGAGAAGCGTTTGAAGAAGAACTTCGCAAAGTCCGTCAGGAATGGGACGAACTCGACAGCGATTGGAAGCGCAATAACAAAGCCGAAGAATTAAACGCCGATCTCGCGCTCGTCCGCACAAAAGTTGCGGCGCATCAATCTTTGCAACAACAAAGCCGCGATGAAATGAAGCTCATCGGCGAAAAGACTTTTCAATATAATCTTGATCTCTATCTGGCATCATTTCATCTGACGGACGCGAAAATTCAGGGCATTGAAAAAGAACATTTCGATTTGCTGGCGCATTTCGGATTGAACACGGCAGTTGATGTAACCGAAGAAAGCCTGAACGTGATTCCGCCGATTGTCGGCAACGTCAAAGAAAAAATTCTTCTGTGGCGCAAAACTCTCGAACAAAGTTTCGTGCTTCCGCCGCAAACCGCACTTCCCGAAGCCGACAAAAATCGTTTCGCGCTCCAATTTACCGAACGCCGCGCTCGTCTGGAACGCGACATCGAACAAATTTTGGTCAGCTTGCGTTCCGGTTCTCTGTCTTTGAAGCAATATCAAAATCAGATGATTGCAAAGTCCGAAAATCTCGCGCAGAGGCTTCTTCAAGCCGAAAGCAACATTTCTGTAATGGGCAACAGCGCGGCAATGTTAATAATTTTATTTTTGACGACAGCGGTAATTCCGCTTTTCGGTGTCGCGTTTCAAAGCAATGCCGGTCATAATTATCGAAACAATTATCCGCTATCAACGACAACGAATTCCGTAACAAAGAGCAAAGGTAATTCTTCAAATTCGGCAATGAATGTTTATGCAAACGCGCCGGATTTTCCCGTAAAAGAAAATTTGACCGATGAGCAAATCAGTCAAATGACCGATTACGAACGCATCCAATCCGCGCTGACGCTTTACAGACAAGGCAAAACTTTGATGGAAGAGAGCGATTTTCAAAAAGCCGAGAAAAAATTGCGTTACGCCGTCAGATTTAACAAAAAAGATGTGGAAATTCTCAACGCGCTCGGCGAAACACTTTATCAGCGAAAGAAATATGCCGAATCGCTCGAAATTCTTAAAAAATCTCTGGAATTTGATAAAAAGAATGAAACGACCAAACTTTTAATCGGCTCGAATTATCTGAAAATGGAAAAATACAGCGAAGCGATTTCGATGTTTGATGAAGTCATAATAGCCGATAAAGATTTGTCTGAAGCTAATTATAATCTCGGTTTGGCTTTTAAGGGACAGAAAAAATATCAAGATGCCGTCAGATATTTCAGCCGTGCTGCTGAACTTGAGGAATATGAAGCGGACGCACATTATCAACTCGGCTTTTGCTACTACAAAACGGGCGATAAAGATGGTGTGCAAACACAATACGAAATTTTGCTTGATTTAGACGAAACGCAAGCCGAAAAATTACGAAAACTTGCGGGATTAAAGCGAATTGAAAGAAAACACGAACCCATAATTTTGCAAAAAGAAGGTGTCGGAATAGGTTCAGGCGATGGAAGCGGAAAAGTTTATAAAACCCCGAAGCCGATTGATTAACAAATAAAGCAAGAGCCGAAACTCTTGCTTATTTGAACGGATTTTTATTTTACTTCTTTGCAAAAACCATTTCGGATGTTTGCGCTCCGCGTGGCGTTTCGGTTTCACGTTTGACAGTTAAGGTTTTGCCGTCTGCCGAGAGCGACCAAGTTTCTTTCGTAGTTATTGAAATTTCGCCCATTTGCGTATTTATTGTGCGCGTTTGGTTAAGTTTCAATTTGTCGCTGTCGAATTTTGCTTTGAGCGAAACCGGAATCGCACCCATCGGCGAATCTTGTGTGATTTTTGTTTCTTTGCCATCGAGCGTATAAGTCGTTGTGCCGTTTCCGCCGCCAAAACCGCCCATTCCGCCGCCGCCACGATTCATTCCGCCGCCGCCACCGCCGCCGCCTTCGGCACGTTTCATCGTAGTTTCAATTTTGATGTCTTTTTCCGTCTGTGTAACGGACATCGTCATTGATTCGATGCGGGCGCGTTCATCCAATTTCGATTTGCTTACGTCAAGTTCCCAACTTCCCGAAAAATCGGGTGTCTTTTTATCTTGCGCGAAAGCCGAAATAGCCAAAAGGCAAAAAATTGCCGATACAAACAAAAGTTTTTTCATAAATACAGTTCTCCAAAAAAAAGATTTCTGCACATTTAGACGCACAGAAATCTTTAAAAGTTACAGTTTCAAACGTAAAGAATTGTCAATCGTCGGTTTTAGCGACTTTTCGGCTGTTGACTTCCGTAACTGCGCCGTAAGTTCCCATAATCAAACCAACGGCGAGCATTCCGAGTTCGATATATTTCAGGACGTTTTTCTGCAACGACGGAATCAGATAGATGATAAAATCGTTAATAAAGCTGAACGAAGAAACCGCCAAACCGATTGCCGCCAGCAAAAATCCGATTGAAGCCATTTTCAGCATCGTTGTCGAAGTCGTGGTGCGATTGTCGTCTTTTCCGATGTGGCTGTGAATATATCCGTAGCCGAAATAAATCGCCAAACCGAGCAGAAGCCACGCGCCGAATCGCGTCCAATTTGAAACGCCGAGAACGCTCATCAAATAAGCGCACGACAAAACGCCGAGAACCGGAATCAATGAAAGTCGTTTGGCAACGGCGAAATACGTTATTACGAAAGCGAGAATAATAAACGCGAAATACGGAATTTTGTGCGAAAATGCGTCAAATGTTGATTCGCCCGGAACGGTTGGCGAATAATCCATAAACAATGCCGCCGCCGAATCGCCCGCAAAATAAAACCACGCCAACAAACCGATAATAAACAAACCCGGAATGATGATGCTCGAATCAATATACGGCACATAACGGTCTTCGCGTCCGAATTCTTCGTCTTTGAACAAAACGCCCGCGCAAACGACCAAAAACGCAAACAAAGTTCCGATGCTCGCCAAATCCGTAACTTCCGTTAGATTCATAAACAATGCCGGAATCGCCACGACAAGACCTGTAACAATCGTTGCAAACGAAGGCGTTTTGAAGCGTGGATGAATTCTCGAAAAAATCTGCGGAAGCAAACCGTCGCGGCTCATCGCCATCCACAAACGCGGTTGTCCGATTTGGAAAACCAAGAAAACTGTTGCCAGCGCAATCACCGCTGAAATTGCGATAACGCCCGCAATCCAAGGAATGTTTGCGCCTTCGGGACCAAAAACGAATGCCAACGGATCGCCGACATTTAATTTCGTGTAAGAAACCATTCCGGTCAAAACCAAAGCCAGCGCGATATATAAAACCGTGCAAATAATGAGCGAATAAATCATCGCCCTCG
>CALMEH010000672.1 GCA_937863115.1 uncultured Acidobacteriota bacterium | reverse complement strand
AAAAATTGTCACGCAGTCCGAGTTGGTGGATTCGTTTCTGTTCGCCCGCGTCCAAATCTCTTGCGCCGATATGAGCAAAAAATTTCGGATTCAATTTCGGGGCAAAGCCTTCTAAATTAACAAGTCCAGCGTCTCCATCGCCGAGAATTGCTGCCAACGGCATTCCGTGAATATTGCCCGAACCGGAAGTTTCCGGCGTGTTGATGTCGGCGTGTGCGTCAAACCAAATCAAACCGATTTCTTCGTTTTGAGCGCGAAAATGCGATGAAATGCCCGAAAAAGTTCCAATCGCAATCGAATGATCGCCGCCTAAAATTACGGGAACTCGTCCGTCTTGCAAAATTTGTTTGACAGATTGCGTCATATTTTTGCTTGACGCTAAAATTTCATTTAAATATTTAGGATTTTCGTTGGCTTCGGCAATATAATGCGGCTTAATGATTTCGACATCGCCGTAATCTTTTACATCATAACCGAGTTCGCCGATGTGATTTATTAACAAACTTCCGCGAATATTAGCCAGCCGCAAAGCCGTAACGCCCAATTCGCTTCCTTTCGTTTCTGCGCCGAATCCGAGCGGAACGCCAATAATACCGATTTTTTTTTGAGTTTCTAAAGACATATTTGAGTTGTAAGTTATGATTTTAACGCAAAGGCGTAAAGGCGCAAAGGCGCAAAGATTTTTTTATTTAATTTTCTTAGCGTCTTAGCATCTTTGCGCCTTTAAGTTAAAAATTCATTTATAATTCTCCGAAACCTTTCACAAAAACTTCGCAAATCACTTCAAATGCTTCGGTTTCGTCTTCGCCTTCAACGCTAATTTCAAGGTGTGTGCCTTTTGAAGCGGCAAGCGTCAAGACGCTTAAAATTGATTTTGCGTCTGCCATTACATTGTTATCGGTTCGCGCCAGAATAATTTTGCTTTCAAATTTTCCCGCAAGACGCACCAACACAGCTGCGGCACGGGCGTGAAGTCCGAGCGGATTGATGACTTTAAGTTTCCCTTCAAGCATCTTTTTTCATTTTTTGCGGCTCAAGAAGTTCGCTTGTTCGGTAAATCGCATGTTTTCCTTGGCTTTCGACCAATTTTGCCATTTCTTCAAGCGACATTTCTTCTTTTTGCGCCGAAAGTTTGATGACCATCGGCAAATTAACACCGGTTACAATTTCGATTTCGTTTTCTTTCAAAAACATTGCTGAAATATTTGTCGGGGTGCCGCCGAACATATCCGTCAGAAGCAAAACACCGCTCTCATCAGAAACTTTTTTGATAGCGCGGGAAATTTCATCCTTCGCCAACTCAACATCGTCGTGCCAACCGATAGAAACTGCTGTGATGTGGCTTTGCACGCCGACAATAGTTTCCGCCGCAGCCAATAATTCACTCGCAAGTTGTCCGTGTGTAACGATTACGCCGCCAATTTTCTTCATAATGTTTAACCGTTATTTGTTTTTCAATTGTTGTAAATCTATTTCAAAATCTATCGTTTATTATACTCATTTTTTTACTTTTTTCTTTTTACTTTTTACTTTTTTTCTTCTGCGGTTGATTTACCGGCGCAACCGTTTCTGAAATTTGAGTTTCGAGCAGACGTAAAATTTCCACTTTGTTTTGCACAATAAATTCGCCTAGCCACGTTGCCGATTTGCCTTGCTCAGTTTCTTCGACAAACAGCGAGAAAACCAAACCTTTTTTAATTTTTGTTTGTGCCGAATCTTCAAACTGCACGATTGCCAAAATTATCCGCGAAGTTTCGTCTTTGCCGTCTTCAGTCAAAGTTCCGGTTTTAGCGTAAATTTGAAAATTTTTTTCTTTCAATTTCTGCAAAATCTCAATCGCGCCGGTTGCTTTCATTTGTTTTTTCGCCGTGCCGTTGGAACTAAAAATCACGCCGCTCAAACCCGGTTTTATGTAATTTGCAAGCCTCGCAAAATCCGTTGCGCGTGAGTATGGAACAGGCGAATCATCGTTTTTGACGATGTGCGGCAAAACGTGGCGACCTGTAACGGCGGAAGCAAATCCGGCGGCGGCGTGAATATTGCTCCAACGATTTTCGCCGCCGCCCAACAACAAAGTTACAAAATCGCGCGGATTTTTGATTCTATTCAAACGAAAATTTGCGCGCGCCGGCAAGATTGCGGGCGAAAAATTATTTTGAATTTTCACATCTGTTAATGGCGCATTTTTTTCTGCTTCGTCAAAAAGCCGCAAAGCATCGTGATTTTCGTCTTTTGTCCAAAACGAATTCATATACGCGCTGTAATCTTCGGTTTGTCGTGCATCTTCGCGCTCAAAAGTTCCAACGCCGAACATTCGACGCAAACGCATTGCAAGTTCGGTTTTGTGAAGATTTTTCATTTCTTCGGAACTTTTGTAATTGAACCCGATGTTTTCGTCAAATCTAGGAAATTTATTCAAAACCTTACCGCCAAACATTTCAAGTGCGGAACCACTTGCCGGATTTGCTTCAAACGGCAAAATATTTTGATTGTTTTTTGAATTCGTCAAACCGAGAAAACCGTATAAAACCTGATAACGATTATTCGATTCTGTCAAAAATGTATTAAAATCAACCCAAGTTTGTCCGCTTCCGTGTCCTTTCCAACTTTTTTCGGAAATTTTTATTCCGAAAACGCTGTTGTCGTTAATTTCGCTTCCCGAAACCTTAAAATCGCTGTGCAAATTAATATCGAGATGAACCGAACTTACAGCTTCGGCAAACATCGGTTTGGTTGATGAACCCATTACCGTAACTTTTTCAAAATTGCGGTCGCCGCCGTAAATTTGCCGAAGATACGCCGGAAATCTTTTTTCGACGATTTTTGCGGGCGGAATCCAAAACGCTTCTTGCCCGTAAGTTATTTTCTGCCATTGATTTCCGCCGGACGCACGCGGGAAACTTCCGAGAGCCAAAACCGCGCCATTATCGTTTCCGCCGGAAATTTTCATCACCGTTAAACCAATTCTCGAAGGCAATTTGCCTTCCCAATCAGTGCCCGAAGCGGCGATTTTTTGTTTATGAAGCTCAATTCCCTTTTGGTCAATAAATTTCAAAGAATCATTGTGCAATTTTTCGTCCAGCGACAAACTTCCGTATTTTCTCGCGGCTTCAGTGCTTCCCAATCGCTTCCATTCAAGATTCATCGAAGCGGCAAGCCAATCTGTCCACGAAAGAACTTGCGTGTTTTCCAAAGCCGTAACATATTTGCCTTTGTCCCACGCCCAACCGAAAAGTTTTGTGTTATTGCCGATTTTCACCGTTGGGAAATTTTCGCGGTTTTGCGTTTCGCTGAAAGTGCGTGAAATATTGAATTCGGGATTAAACGCGACACCGAAACCGAGTTTGTCGTCGGCTTCCCTCTGCTCCTTGCCGATGCGATAAACCATCAGCAAATTCGGTTTGCGAGCGCGGCGCGAAGGTTCGTCGGTTTCGCGCAACAACTTCAAAAAGTTTTGATAATCGTCGTAATTCTTGACGTTTTTGAGCTTTTCGGTAATGTTCGGAAAAACGCCTTCGCCAATTCTTTCTTGGCACGAAAGCGCGTTGAAACGATTGATTTGCTGATTCAAAAATCCGTTATTGACATCTTCGTCCGTATATTTAACGCGATATTTTTCTTGATCCAATACAATTTTCGGACATTTTTTCGACGTTTCGCTTTCGTCCTGCACAACCCGAAGCATCTGATTTGAAATCGCCCAATCAATATCTTCTTTGAGAAGATTCCAACTGAAAACCGCAAGTTTATCGTTCAAATAAACGTAAATAAATCCGTAACCCGCGATTAAAACCAGAAGTAAAATCGGCGCGAATGTCAGGCAAAATATCTGCCGCCAAATCTCGCTTCGGCTGGCATAAATTTGTTTAAAACGATATTTCCAAACTTCCGTTTTCGCAGGTAATTTGCCGTTTGCGTCCGGCGCGGGTTTTGTTAAATTTTGACTCAAACGCGCATTTTCAAGCTGATTTTCTTCATTCGTCAAAAGGCACACGGTTTCATTCTCAAACTCGCCGTCTTCGCGGTAATGCCAATAAATTGCATTTATAACAAACGCAAACAAAACCGTCCATCGCAAAAAATCGCCGTTAAAAGAATGCACCGCAAGCATCGGCAAATTTCTCCCTGTCAGCGGCGCAACGCCAACATTCATTGCTGCGTGAATCAAACCTTCGAGCAAAAAAGCGCAACAAATTATCAACGCCGTCGAAAGTCCAACTCCGAAAATTTTCCGTCCGCTGAAATAAATTATCAAAAGCGGCACGAAATACATCAAAAGCAGAAGAATTCCGCCGATAAAACCGTAATCGCCGACAACATAAAAACTATAAACGCTGTCAACTTGAATCGTATCGCCGCGAATTTGCGAAAGTCTGACGGGCGCATTGCCGAAACCCAAACCGAAAAGTCCGCCTTCGCGGGCGATGGCTTTGTTTTCCCAAGTGTGCTGATAAACATTCGTGATGTCATAGACGTTCAAACCGATTTGATTTTCGTTTGAACCGGCATCGGAAGACAAAATAAAATGCTGAAAATTATCGCCACTTTTGAACGCCAAAACACGCGGCACGGCTTCGCCGAAAATTGTCGTTACGCCGATAAATGATGAAAAATTCAGATAAAATACAAAGACCATAACGATTCCGATAAAAATCAAACTCATCGAAATTCTTCCGAAAATGCGGTTTCCGTCGGCGGCTTTGAATAACACACAGGCAAGCATCAAAAGTATGACGAAATTTGCATAAATCGAACCGGCATCGGATGTCGCTAAAGGCAAAAAGAAAAACGGCAAAAATGTTAGCACGGCTATGGCAGCAATTTTCCAACGCGCATTTTTAATCGTTTCCGCCGTTTCCGCGTCGGTTTTGATTGATTTTGCCGAAAGCCAAAAAATTACCGGAATCCAACAAAAAATAAACGGCAGAAAATCTTTGCCGAAAATATTCCAAACGAAAATTCCGGCAAATATCAAAACTGCATAAACCAATGCGAGTCCGATCAGTTTTCTCCAAAAAACTGAACCTTCGGCAAAAATATCGAGCCAAATCCGGCGCGATTGGTCGGCAAATTTTCGCGGCAATTCCCAAATACCGAGAAAAATAAATTTCAGAAGGCGCGAAACAGGATTTTCCGATTCTTCCGCAAAAACGCGCCCTTGTTTGTAAAAATAAAGAAAAAAGATGTGCAGAAATAAATAAACAAACAGAAAAATAATGCCGCCGCCGTAAATCCAACCAAGCGAAAATTCAAAAGTTTGCGGCAAATTCGCCCAAAGCGTTTGCACATATTTAACTTCAAAGATAAAAACAATGATAAAAGCAATCAAAAATAAAATGCTTTTCGACATCAATTCTTTGGCTTCAAAACCTTCGATATAACGCCGCGCATCAAAGCAAATTCGCGCCAACAAAAACAGCAAACACGGCAAAAAAATCAATCCGCCAAACGCCAGAGTCAAATCACCGATTGAATGTTTATCCAGATACGCCGGATCGAGCGCGTAGCGAAAAGCGAGCAAAAGCCGAAAAACCGAAAAATTCCAAATCGCCGTTACAAAACAGCAAATCATCGCGTTAATTTCGGGCGAAGGTTGCGGCGAAACAAGGCGCAAACCGAATAAAAACAGCACAAACGGCACTGACGAAAAAATCAAAATCCAGCCGAAACTCGGCAAATCTTTCACGCGCATAAACGCGAAATAGACGTTTTCGCCTTCGACCAATTTGCAACTCGGTGGCTCGCAAGGTTTTTGCAAAACTTTTTCAAACGCTTCGGGAATGTATTCGGTCAGTTGCGATAAATCCAATTTGCGCTTTTCCGCCGATTCTTTTTTGCCGAGTGGAAGCGTGTAGGCAAATTCGCCCGCCGAAATTTGATTCGTAACCGTTAATTGCTGTTTGGCTTCGGCATCTTTCGGCAAAGGGCTGAAATTTTGATACGGTGGCAAAAATTTCAAAACTGTATGATTGGTTTTCGGCATTGCGTCAAACTCTGCAGTCAAACTCGAATTCGACCATAAAATTCTGATGCGGCAGGGATTTTCACAAATTTGTTCGGGCGCAGAACGCGAATCTAAAAATCGGATTTCACGATTCGGACGCAGTAAAAGTCGCGCATCCGCCAAAACGAGTTTGAGTTCTTCAACCTGTTTTATTCTTTCGGTTGGCGCGAGTTTATAATCTGCCGAGCAAAATAATGAACTCTGTTTTTCGCCCTTCGGCGTAAGATTTTGCGTGGCGTTATTGACTACCGAATCGAGATTATAAACACGGTCTTTCGCGGTTTCAGGTAATTTTATTTGAACGAGTAAGTTGTTGTTGAGAGAGATGTTAAGTCGTGTTCCGCAGAAAAAGCCGGAAGTTTTTTGATAAGTATAATTGCCGATGGTTTGCGGTTTTTCGTCTTCAATCAACGCCCCGTTGATGTATTCAT
>CALMEH010000671.1 GCA_937863115.1 uncultured Acidobacteriota bacterium | reverse complement strand
AAAACCGAAATCCCAAGCGTCTTCAATCGTCAAAGTTCCGCCGAAACGAACGCCGCCGTAAGCGCGAAAACGCTTGCGTCTGAACAACATAAGTTGCATCATCGTCAAGAAATTTTTGTCCCAGCGAACCGTAATTCCATATTCGGAAACTCCGCCGAAGCCCGACAAAATCCGTTCGTCTAAATCGTCTGTGATTTCCGACAAATCTTTAATCGGTTTTGGCGCGTGTTTGCCCAAATTTCCCGTCCATTCTTCCGGCAAAGGTTCGATTTTCAAACCGTCAATGCCGATAACGCCGAAACCTTCGTTCAAAAGATAATGCGCCAGCGTGTAACCTGCGGGACCAAGTCCGACAACTAAAACATTTTTGCCGTTATAAGGCAGTTGATACGGGCGTTTGGCGTTCAAAGGATTCCAGCGCGTCAGCAAATTATAAATCTCAAAACCGTAAGGCAATTTCAAAACATCGGTCAAACTCGCCGTTTCCGCCAAAGGAATATTGACCGGCTCTTGTTTTTGAAATATACAGCCTTTCATACAATCGTTGCAGATTCGATGACCTGTTCCGGCGCACATCGGATTGTCAATAATTACCAGCGCAAGCGAACCGATTGAATCGCCTTGTTTTTTCAACAAGTGCATTTCCGAAATCTTTTCGTCGAGCGGACAGCCTTCGGTTTTAATGCCGAGCGGATTGCGTTTCGCCGCGCCGTCTTTCTCGCGCAAACCGGTCGAACACGAATCTTTATCGCGCTCGTGGCAAATCATACAATAATCAATTTCGTAAAGCGCGTCGCGTTGCGTTCCGCGGTCGTCGGTCAATTTAAAACCGTCGCGGCGGCGCATTTCTTCAGGCTTTCCGCGCATTATATTGTGAAGTTTCGTGTTCGGGTGAATCAAATGCACGAGATTTTGATAATCAAGCGGATGCGGAACTTTGAACGAATGCCATTTCTTTTTGCGTCCGTGAAAATGTATCGCTGACCACGCTTCAAAGATTTGTAAAACGGCTTTGATTTGCAAAATCTCGCCTGCGCCTTCGAGTTCCATAATGTTTCGCTCAAAGATTTTGCCGAAAGTTTTGTCTTTTAATTTGTCGTAAGCCGCACCGATTTTGTTAATTGTTTCTTGTGTTTCGGCAGCGACTTCTTGATTTTTCGTCAAAACTTCTTCCGCTTCGACGAGTTTGCTCACGATGTAAGAAACCGTCAATTCCTCGTCATAAACCAGACTTTCATCAAACGCCGCAAATTTTAATTCGTTAATCGCTTTGCCTAACTCCGCTTCGTTTAATTCGCCGATTTTTTCGGCTGAATATTTTTTAATGGCGCGGCGTTGGACGAAAAATTTGTATTTCCAAATCGGGTTTTGCGCTTGTATTTCGCGTTCGATTTGTTCGCGTTCGCGGTTTATGCCGAACATTTTAGCGATAAAGCGCGACAAATATGGCGCACTGTCGGTCAAAATATTCGATTCAACGCGCTTTTCGTAATCTGCGCCGCGTGCGGCAATATATTTTGTCAAAGCATTGTGCAAGAGCGCGTTTTCTTCGCGCAATTCTTCGTAAAATTTCTCCGCCAAATCACGAAGGCGCACGGCATCGAAAAGGTCGGAAAATTTGAACCCGACAACGCCTAAATCAAAATCGTATGTATTAAATTCTCTTTCGGAAATTCCGGTCATAATAGTTATTCGTGGTTAGTTGTTTGTTGTTCGTTGCAGTGTCGCAAAAAGCAACTAACCACGAACCACGAACCACGAACCAAAACTATAAATATACCATTTGCTTTGGCACGGAAACAAAAGGTGCGAAAAAATCGCCGAAATTTTTGCTAAAATTATGAAAAAAAGGTATATTTTCAAATTATTCTAATAAATTCCCCAAAATTACACTGCGTTGTGTTTCGGGCGCGTGAACATTTTTGAGAATTTTTCGCGCAAATTAGCGCAAAATATGATATAAGCTAGTTTGCCACGCGCAAATATTTGAGAGGTTTTACAGAAGTTTTACAGAAGTATGGACAAAGACGAGCGGTTGCTTCCTTTACCGAAAACACAAGATCTACAAGTTTCCAATCAAGACGTTCCAAGTGCTTATTCACCGTTTTACGACGAAGAAAGTTTTGATGAACGGCGCAGTTTGCGCGAATATTTCAATGTCGTTTATAAACGTCTGCCGTTGATTTTGGCTTTGACGATTTTAGTTACGACCGTTGCCGCGTTTTATATGTATCGGCAGCCTTCGATGTTTTCGGCAACGACGACGATGATTATCGAACCGCGCAAAGCGAAACCACAAGATGCCAAAGGCGGTGTCAACATTAATTTCGGCGGCGATGTCAACTATATGAATACGCAGCTTCAAATCTTACAAAACCCTGATTTGATGCGCGATGTCGTAACGCGGCTCGAACTCTACAAAAACCCGAAATTGCTCGACAACGAAGAAAAAGGAATCGGAATGTTTTTCCGTTCGCTTTTTTCGAGCGAAAAAAATGCACCGAAAAAAGAGTCTGCATTGCCGGTTTTATCGGAAACTGCCACAACCGAAATCCAGCCCGTTGAAAAAGCCGCATTAACCACCGAAGAAAAAGCTCTTGTTGATCGTTATGCCGGAGCTTTGCTTGGCGGTTTATCGGTAGCACAAGTTGAAAAAACAAATCTCGTAAATCTGAGCATTATCAGCACAAACCCCGAACTTGCCGCGAAGGTTGCCGATACGACGGCGGACATTTTTATCGAGAAAGACGCAAAACGCGAAACCGAAGGTCAGAAAAAAAATCTCGACAGTTTAACCAAATCTATCGAAGAATTGGAAAACACGATTGCCGGACAGGAACAGGAATTTATCCGATACGTTCAATCGAGCGGACTTGCTTTGCAGGATAAAGGCAACGAAGTTCGCGCCGGAAATTTGCAAACTTTGATGGAGCAATACAACACGGCGAAAGATGATCGGTTGAAAATCGAGGCGCGTTTTAACACGGCGGTTTCGGCAAACAGTCGCGGCGAAGGCACGAGTATTCCTGATTTAAATGAAAGTAAAATCTATCAAGAACAAGTTCGTCTAAATAATGAACGTCGTGCAAAATTGCAAGATGAAATCCGCAAGATTGATGAAAAAATTCAAGTCGCCGAAGTCAAACTCGACCAATTAAGAGCGCGTTATAACGATGAATGGCGCGAAAATCAAGCCGTTATTGCCGAGATTGCCAAACTCAAAGAACAAAAAATTAAAACCGAAAAAGACGTTACTCAAATTATTGACCGCGACCAGAAAAAACTCGAAAACGAATCGGTCAAAGGGGCGTTAGTCGGTTTGAAATCACAACTTGATTCGGCGCGGGTGCGTGAGCAGAAACTTTTTGAATCAGTTCAACTCGAAACCGCGAAAGCCAACAATCAAGGGCAAGCGGAATATCAGTTGACAACTTTAAAGAATAATATTGCGACAAATCGTGATTTGCTTAACAATTACAAGCAAAGCCAGAAACAACAAGAACTTGCGCTCGAAGGTGCGCGTCCCGATAATCTGAAAGTTTCGACCAAAGCGCAAACGCCGCTTGTGCCTTTCGGACCGAAACGCGAACGGAATATTTTGATTGCGTTTCTGATTTCGCTTGCCGCCGGCATCGGGTTTGCGTTTCTGCTCGATTATCTCGATGATTCGGTTAAAACTTCCGACGACATCGGCAGACATCTCGGACTTCCGACACTTGCTTTAATTCCGCATCAGGCTTCAAACACGAAAGGTAATAAACTCAGTTTAGCCAAAGCCAACGGCAACGGTGCAGGGAATACGACGGCGATGATTGCGCTCGAAGACACGCGCTCGCCAATGGCTGAGGCATATCGGCATTTGCGGACTTCTTTGCTGTTTTCGTCCGCCGGAAAACCGCCGCAAACGATTCTCGTAACGAGTTCGCAACCGGCGGAAGGCAAAACGACAACTGCCATTAACACGGCAATCACGCTTGCCCAATCGGGCGCAGATGTCGTTATTATTGATTGCGACCTTCGCCGTCCGCGCCTTCACAGCCATTTCGGTTTTTCAAATACGCACGGTTTGACAAATTATCTTTCGGGCGAAAAAAATCCCGATAATTTGCTGAAACCGTTTCCCGAATTACCGAAATTGCAAGTGATTACGAGCGGACCGATTCCGCCGAATCCGGCTGAACTTTTAAGTTCGAACGAGATGAAAAATCTGCTGACGTTTTTGAAAACCAATTACAAACACGTCATTATTGATTCACCGCCGGCGATTTCGTTTACGGACGCGGCGATTCTTTCGACTTTGGTTGACGGCGTGGTTTTGGTAGCAATGGCGGGCAAGAGTTCGATTCATCTGATTCGCCGTTTCAAGCAACGTCTCGGCAATATCGGCGCAAGAATTTACGGCGTAGTTCTTAACGGAATAAAATCTTCGTCAGTCGAATACGGTTATTACGGTTACAGCTACAATTATTACGCCCCGAATGATGACGATTCAACTCCTTTGCTGGAAGAAGTTGAAACTGTTTCTTCAATTCACAAAACGAAAGGATAAATAAGACGATGAGATGATGAGACGGAGAAGATGGGGAGATGAGGAAATTTCTCCTTGTCTCTCCGTCCCGTTGTCTCATCGTTTTAAAAATTCCTGCAAAGCGTCTTCCCAATGCGGCAAAGGCGCGAGTCCGAATTTCTCGCTGAACAGACAAACTAATTTTGAAGATTTCGGGCGCGGCGCGGGGCGTTTCAGACTGTCTGCCGAAGCGCGTTCGAGCAGATTTTTATCAAAACCTTTTATTTCGCAGACTTTTTCGGCAAATCCGGCGTAGGATGTGCCTTCACCGGTGTTGGTAACGTGAAATGTGCAAGGCAAATCGAGTTCTGCCAATTCGCGCAGACGTTTAGCCAAATCATCGGCAAAAGTCGGTGTGCCGAATGAATCATAAATTGCTTTAATTGATTTTCCTTCCGCAAGAAGATTATGCATCACGCTCAAAAAATTCGTGCCGCCGTGTCCGTAAATCCACCCGCTTCGGACAATTATCGAACGCGCATTGGCATTTCGGGCGCGAATTTCGCCGTCTAATTTTGCTTTGCCGTAAATTCCGTTTGGATTCGGTGTGTCGCGCTGTGTGTAGAAACCCGAATTTGTGCCGTCGAAAACATAATCAGTTGAAATCGTTACAAAAACACAATCAATTTCCTTCGCTGCAAGTGCGAGATTTTCAACGCCGAGCGAATTTCCCGCATAACATTTTTCGATGTTCGTTTCGCTTCTGTCAACGTCCGTAAAAGCCGCGCAATTTATTACGCCGTCAAATTTTTCGCGCCCGAAAACATCAAAAACCGCGTCTTTGTGGGAAATATCTAATTCTTGTCGGGTTAAGGCGATAACTTCATCACTGATTTCGCGGCAATATTCGGCGGTTGCCCGCGCAACCATTCCATTTGCACCCGTAATAAGGATTTTCATATTAGGATTTTATCAAAAATTTTATATGTTCAACGTTTTAACCTTAAGGAAAAACTTCTCTGCCTTAGGGAAAAACTTTTCCGCCTTAGGGAAAAACTTCTCTGCCTTAGGGAAAAACTCTTCGCCTTTAAGGGAAAACCTTTCAGCCTTAAGAACGAAGAGTTCACTCTTAAGGGAAAATTCTTCAACCTTGCGCCACAATTCTCCAACTTTAAGGTGCAACACCTCAGCCTTGAGGCTGAAACACTAATTTTTACTTTTTACTTTCAGACTTCTTAATCATCGTCAACCGATTGCCGCGCTCGTTGTAGGTAACTTCGTCCATTATGTTATGAATAAAAAGAACGCCGCGTCCGCTGGCTTTGAAAAGATTTTCGGGATTTGTCGGGTCGGGAATCGCGCTTACGTCAAAGCCTTCGCCTTCGTCTTCGATGGTAAAACGCGCTTCTTTTGTGGAAACTTCCGCCGAAACTTTGACGGTTTTATTGGCATCGAATTTGTTGCCGTGTTTGACCGCGTTGACAAAGGCTTCGTCGAGCGCGATAAAAAGATTTGAACTTTCAGGATTTATTACGCCGACTTTTTCGACGCGCTTCATCAAATAATTCAAAATCGAGTGCATCAACGAAATCGCACTCGGAAAAACGAATTCGATTTTCTCACGGATTTGCTGAACCATCTCTTGGTTGTCAACAAACTGAGCTTTATAGTTCAAAACGGTTTCAAACAAGTTTTTCAGTTCGTCTTCGTTAAAATCTTCGCGCCGAAAATTGTTGGCGCACACCTTAAATGCTTTAACGTGGCTTCTATCAAATTCTTCAGAATCGGTTTCGGGCAGACACGAATCTTCTGTTTTCGGGAAAATTTTATCGCCGTCCAAATCTGAAATAACGATGTCGTAATCGTGCGATTCATCGAGCCGCACGGCTTCGTCGCGGCTTTCGGTGATTTTTACAAAATATCCCGTTTCGCTGAAAACCTCGCTCAAAGCACTTGCCAAATCGTCGTGGTCATCAACAATTAAAATTCGTCTTTGCATTTTTCCCGATTAAACTAACGAAAAAACAAAATGATTTGTTGCATTAAACAGCTCTAATTGTAAAACAGTAATTGGTAAATTGGAAATTGGTTCGATTCGCTCTCGCTCAAAATAGAAACTATCAGTTATCATCTATCAATTATAATCTGATAATTGATAGATGATAACTGATAAAAAAAAAATAAAAAACACGGAAATCTACCAGCCCGCATCGCTTTCTGCATACAGTTTGAAACAGCGAATCATTATTCGTCTGGCAGATTTTGCATTTTATATTTTGATAAGTTTAATCGGTAAAACTTTGCGATATGAAACCGAAGGCTGGGAAAATTTTGAAGTAATCGAACAAGCCGGAAAAATTCCGATTTATTCATTTTGGCACAACCGCATTTTCGCCGGAACATATTTTTTTCGCAATCGCGGCATCGTTGTCATCACATCGCAAAGTTTCGACGGCGAATATATCGCACGCTTTATTCAACGTTTCGGCTACGGTGCGATTCGCGGTTCTTCAACACGCGGCGGCGTGAAAGCCCTAGTCGAAATGATTCGCGGAATGCGCGAAGGTTTGCCGATGGCATTTACGGTTGATGGTCCGAAAGGTCCGAAATATGTTGCTAAATCGGGCGCGTGTTTACTTGCTAAAAAAACCGAAAATCCGCTGATGCCGTTTTCGGTTGAATGTAATAAATTTTGGACTGTCAAGAGTTGGGACGATCTCCAAATTCCCAAACCTTTTTCCCGTGTTCGCGTCATAATTTCTGCTCCCGTTTACGTTTCAAAAAACGCCGATCAAGAAGAAATCGAAAAAAAATGCAAAGAACTGCAATCTAAACTTGACGAAACGGTATTAATTGGTCAACAATGGCGTGAAATTAATTCGTAATTCATCCCCGAAATTACTTTAGTTTAATGTTTTTAGACGAGCATTTCCGCGTTTTGCAGATAAATTGTCTAAGAAACTTAGTAAAGTTAGTGTATTAGTTTAAGTTTTTGCCGCCGGAATAAATATTAATAGCGTTATATTTCCGGCAACTAACAAATTTTAAAAAAAGAAGATAGGAGACTTTATGTTTGATTCAATTATTAATGAAGCAAAAGGAAAATTCGGTTTAGGTGATAAAGCCGGCGGTTTAGTCGCGGCTCTTTTAGGATTGATTGCAAATCCGGCATCCGGCGGATTTGGCGGTTTTATTGATCGTTTTAAGGATGTAGGTTTAGGCGATGCGGCGCAATCGTGGATTGAAACCGGTGATAACACGCCGCTTTCTGATGCTGAGGTCGAATCGGCTTTCGGAGATGAAACTTTGGCTTCGGTTGCCGCACAAACGGGAATCAGCCGCGAAAAAGCAACTTCGGCACTCGGTTATTTGACGCCGTCTGTTGTTGACGCACTCACGCCCGACGGCGAAATGCCCGATGAAGAAGGTTTACTTTCAAAAGTCAGAGGTTGGTTAGGCGATTTCGGCGGCGCAATCGGCGCGGCGGTTTTGGGCGGATTGGGCGCGGCAGGTGCATTTGCCAGCGGCGCGGCAGATATGGTCGGCGATGCGGCAGGCGCAACCGTTGACGCAGGTAAGGCTGTTGTCGGCAAAGGCGCGGATATAGTTGGCGATGCCGCCGGTGCAACCGTTGATGCCGGAAAACGCGCAGTTGGCGCAGTAGGCGATGCGGCAGGCGCAGTCGGCGACAAATTTTCCGGCGCGATGAACAGCGTTGGTGATGCTTTTGACGGCGACGGCGACAGCGGCAGTATTTTGAAATGGCTCATTCCGCTTCTGTTGTTGGGCTTGCTCATTGTTCTCGGCTATATGTTCTGTGGCAAAGATTCCAAACCCGTTGCGCCGACAAACGCGAATGTGAATGCCAACAAAGGAAATACAAACGCCAATTCAACCGCGAAAGCAGTTGAATCAAGCTTCAATATTACTGCCAAAGACGGCAAATATACGGTTACAGGTGTTGTTCCCGATCAAAAAACTCTGGATGACATCAAAGCTAAACTTGATGCCCAATTCGGCGCGGGTAATGTTGATTACACAGGCTTGAAAGTTGATGCTACGGCGAAACCATTTGCCGCCGGTTGGTGGGATAATTTCCAAAAACTTCTTCCGAACCTGAAAGATTGGAAAACAGGTTCGTTGGCTTTTGCCGGAAATGCTATCACGATGGCTTCAGGCTTGCCGCAAGCCGCAATGGATCAGCTCAAATCGCTCTTTAGCGGTTGGACGATGCCTTCATTGACGGGCGACGCAAAAACGGAAAATAAAACTCTAACCGACGTAACACTTCCCGACGGCACAAAACTTCAGGCTTTTGCGGGCGGAATCGAAGATCAACTTGTTAAATTCATTCAATCCGACGATTATAAAAATGGAACAGTCGAAACATTGAAAGATAAATGGTTTCCTTTTGACGATTTGAAGTTCAAATTCGACTCAACCGAATTGGAAGATTCTTCGCAACGTCAATTAGCCAACATTATTGCAATCTTGAAGGCTTTCCCGAATGTCAAAATCAAACTCGGCGCATACACCGACAAGAAAGGCGATGATGCCAGAAACTTGAAACTTTCCGACGGCAGAGCCAAAGCTGTTAAAGCCAAACTCGAAACCGCTGGTGTGGGAGCGCAAGTTCCCGAAGCAGAAGGTTACGGCGAAAAATTTGCAACCGTTGCTGAAACTGCAACGGACGAAGAACGTGCCGTTGACAGAAAAACTTCAGTTCGTTTGATTAAATAGTCAGGTGAAAACCTAACAAATTAAAAGGCGGTTCGTTTGACGAATCGCCTTTTAATTTAAGTTTTGAGAATTATTTTTTAGCCGCGGATGAACGCAGATTGCGCGGATTCTTTTTTAGATTTCAAAACAAATCTTAAAAAATCTGCGTTCATCCGTGTTCATCAGCGGCTAAAAAATCTTTTTGCAGAAAATTCGCCGTCAAAAGCACAAAAGAAATCCAGATCAAATCCGCCAACAACAGATGCCCCAACTGCATCACAATCGGCGCAAGCATCAACAGCGTTGCTGCACCGAAGGCAATTTGCACTAAAATTAAAACACTTAAAATATTTGACCAACGCACGACAGACGGATTCTTTTCAGATTTTTTCCGCAACCAACCTGCCAAGAAAATTAAATAAACACTCGTCAAAATCGAAACAATCGGATGGCTTAGACGCAAACGCAGCAAATAATGCGAAGACGCGGAAAAATCTTTGGCAATTCCTTCGCTCAAACTCTGTGATGGAAAAAGCATATTGCTCAAAGCCGCCAACGAACCGCTCATTCCAACCAACAAAATGCCGAAAACACCTATTCCCAAAAGCAGAAAAACCTTGCGTGAAACTTTCAACGAAAGAATCTTATTGCCGCTGGCAAACCAAGCCGTGAGCGTCATCGCGGTCAGCAAAATAAACGTGCTGATAAGATGTCCCATCGCCCAAAACGGACGGCTTGCCGAATAAGAACCTGCCGTGTTTCCCGTCAAAACAAGTCCCGCGCCGATTAAACCTTCGACAATCACCAATGCCAAACTAGCCAACGCCAATTTTCGTAAAATATGACCTTTCGCAAATTTCCGAAAAGCCCAAATGACCAAAATTATGACTATTATTCCGTCTGCCGCGCTCATCAAGCGGTGCGAAAATTCGATTACTGTTTTTAATTCCGGCGCACTCGGAACAACTTCGCCGTGGCACGTCAACCAATGTTGCCCGCAACCGTCGCCCGATTTCGAGGCACGCAGAAAAACGCCCCACAAAATCACCAAGACATTGTAAGCTAAGACAAACCAAGTATATTTTACGAACCCCGAAAGTTTTGTTTGCTCGTTCATTTTGGTAAATTCTATCACTAGAAATTAAAAACGCGAAGATGTCGCAAGATTAGAAAAACTTAATGGAAATCGAACATTTTTTTACTTGCCCGTATTGTTGGCAAGAAATTTCTTTTGTGCTGGATTTATCGGTTACAAACCAAAATTATATTGAAGACTGCGAAGTTTGCTGTCGTCCGATACAGATTTTTTACACGGCGGTAGATTTTGAATTAATGGATTTTCAAGCCGAAAGCATCGAACAATGAAACATATTTTACCGATTTTATTCATACTTTTCAGCTTTTCAGCGATATTCGCCAAATCGCCGTATATTGCTGTTTTGGGCATCGCGCAAGATGCCGGAGTGCCACAGATTGGTTGCGCTTCGCCGTTTTGCGACAAGGCTTGGAAAAACAAAAAACTGCAACAGACGGTTTCTTCGATTGCTTTGGTCAATCCGAAAACCAACGAACGCTGGGTTTTTGATGCAACGCCCGATTTTCCCGAACAATTTCAACTTTTGAAAGAAATTTCGGGCAACAATTTCAACACTCTGACGGGAATTTTCCTCACGCACGCGCACATCGGGCATTACACGGGTTTGATGTATCTCGGTAGAGAATCTATGAACTCAAAAGAAGTTCCGGTTTATGCAATGCCCCGAATGAAGCAGATGCTCGAAACAAACGCGCCTTGGTCGCAACTCGTCAGTCTTAAAAATATCGCTCTGCAACCGCTTGCAAATAAGCAAACAATCGAACTTTACAAAAACCTTTCGGTTGAACCTTTTCTCGTTCCACACCGCGACGAATTTTCGGAAACAGTCGGCTTTAAAATCACATCTGAAAAAAAATCGCTCGTTTTTATTCCCGACATTGATAAATGGCAAAGATGGTCTGAAAAGCTCGAAGATGTTGTAAAATCAAGCGATTACGTCTTGCTCGACGGCACATTTTACGCTGATGGAGAGATAAGCCGCCCGATGAGCGAAGTTCCACATCCGTTTGTTTCGGAAACAATGGAACTTTTGAAAGATTTGCCCGCAAGCGAGAAAAAGAAAGTTTTTTTTATCCATTTCAATCACACAAATCCGCTCGTGCAAGGCGATGAGAAGAAAATCAAAGAAGTAAAGTCGAGAGGTTTTAATATTGCCTTCCAAGGACAAAAAATCGAATTGTGATGAAGCGTGAACGAATTGATAAATTATTAGTCGAACTAGGTTTTGCCGATTCGCGCACGAAGGCGCAAGCACTCGTAATGTCCGGCGTTGTTTTGGTCAATGAAAAACGCATCGAAAAATCTTCCCAAGAGTTTTTGCCGACTGATAAAATCCGCATAAAAGGAAAATCGGATGAGATTAAATACGTCGGACGCGGCGGTTTGAAATTAGAAAAGGCTTTGGAAATATTTCAAATATGCCCAAGCGAATATGTTTGTTTAGACGTTGGCGCATCAACCGGCGGTTTTACTGATTGTTTGTTGCAAAACGGTGCGAAAAAGGTTGTTGCGGTTGATGTCGGCACAAATCAGATTGTGTGGAAATTAAGAAATGATGCGCGTGTCGAAGTTCGTGAAAACATTAATGCGCGTTATCTGAAACCGGAAGATTTTGCCGAAAAATTCGATTTAATTGTAATGGATGTATCGTTTATTTCGGTTACAAAAATTCTTTCCGCGCTGAAAAATTTATTAAATGAAACAGGCAAAATTATTGTTCTGATAAAACCCCAATTTGAAGTCGGCAAAGGCGAAGTCGGCAAAGGAGGAATCGTCAAAGACGAAGCAAAACACTTCGAAGTTATCGAAAAAATTAGCAAATTTGCAGAAGAAATCGGCTTGAAAAAAGAAGGTTTAATTGATTCCCCGATTCTCGGCGCAGATGGCAACAAGGAATTTCTCGCTATTTATGCAGATTAGTAGCGACCTGCCGAAACCAAGCAACTCGCTACTTATATCCATTTTTTATTTCGTTTTACCGAAAGACCATTTTAAGCCTGTGGTAAACAGAAAATCATTTTTTTCTACGCCGAACAATGGCGCACTATTGAAGCGGTCGGCAACTGTTACAAACCAGCCGATTTTTTTCGTCAAGTCTGCTGTAAGCGTTGAATCAAACACAAAACGATAATCGCCGCTGCTTGTTAAATTCGGATAAACGATAAAACCTTGTTGTATTTTCACACGGTCGTTAAATTGATGTTTGAGCGAATTTCCGAAGAGAACTTCTGCCGAACTCGTGTTTGCAGCATCCAAAAACCACGTCCGATTCCAAGCCGCGCCCGAGAACAGATCTAATTCTGTTCGTTCATTTTTTATAAAGTGATAGCCCAAACCTCC
This sequence comes from uncultured Acidobacteriota bacterium, assembly GCA_937863115.1. GTDB lineage: Bacteria > Acidobacteriota > Blastocatellia > Pyrinomonadales > Pyrinomonadaceae > CALMEH01. Next base: position 15,444 of record CALMEH010000671.1, on the reverse strand, counting down.
GCCGAGAACTGAACGGAAATTTAATCTTTGCGGTTTGTCGCGCTCAAAATCGTATGATCCGAAAGCAAACCACTTCTTCGTCAAATTTCGGTCATAACGAAGTCCGCCCCAAATCGCGTTCGATGTCGTAACATTAAGTCCGCCGGCACGATTTCGATTATACAAACCGTTCAGATATGTCGTCCATTTATCATTATCACCTGATTTTTCTGCCCGGATACCTGCTACTATTGTTGATGTTTTTGAGTTTCCCCTGGTAAAACTGAACCCGATATTTGCCGCGCCGTCCCAACCCGAGGTCAATCCGAAACTTCGTTTTTTTGAATTAGAAAAAGATGACGTATTTGATTTTTCATCTTTAACTTCGACTTTTTCCGTAACGATGTTTTCAGTTTTTTCGGCTATTACTTCGGCTTTGGTCTGAATTAAGTCAGATGTTTTTGTTTCCTCAATAACTTTGTCAATATTGCTTGCCAGAATTGTTATTGTTCCGGCAAAATCGGTCTCAATTGTTATTTTGTCAGTTTCTTTTTTAATGATTTTTCCTGTAATTCTATCTCCATTCTTCAAAACTATCTGGTCTGCCAAAATGTTCTGAAATCCGCCTAAAATTACACAAATACATAAAATTGTTAAAATTAAATTTTTCATTTTTTCCTCACGATTTAATTAAATTGTAAGCCTATTTTTACAAATTTCTTTAAGGCAAACTGCTCATTTTTTAGCGCAAATTGCCGCGCCGATCTTACGAAGATCGAAAAAAAATCCGATTCGGCTTTTTTATTACTAAATGGGGATATAGTTTGTGGGTTTTGGCAATTGTATGAGTAAAACCAGGGGAAGGATTACTACGCAAATGATAATTTTTTGACTATTATTGCCAAAGTTTCTTACTTGTTGCAGAATTATTCAAAAGATGCCGGAATAATTCTATTTGGAATTCTACCTAAAATTTAATTTATGAGCAAAAACCTTTCTGATAAAATTTCACATGATGAAAACAAAGCACAAAAAAAGGAGTTTACCGAAGGACTTGATTATTATTTTGAGAACGGTTTTATGGTTTTAACGGCGCATTTTCTCTTAAATCGCGGTTATTGTTGCGGCAACGGTTGCCGTCATTGTCCTTACTCAGCTGATGAAAAATCAAATTACAACAAAAAAGTTTCTAATTCTTCCTTCGGCGCGTAATTCATATTCGTTTCAGCAAATATTTTAGGCGTTGGCGCACGGCTTATCGTAATAGGAACTTCGATTGAACAACAAACGATTGCCAATTTATTATAATCTTCGCGCATATCGTCTTGGGCTTCGAGCCATTTGAGCGTGTCATTCAAAATCTGTTCCGCATACGGATTTTCCGGTATTTCGATTTTATAATTCATCCATTTTCCATCGCGCCGCGCTGAAACAATTCCGGCATTTCGCAAATAAGCCAGATGTCTTGATATTTTCGGCTGGCTTTCGCCTAAAACTTCAGTAAAAAAACAAACGCAAACCTCATTTCCACGCATTAAATTCAAAAGTCTTAATCGCGTTTTATCTGCCAACGCCAAAAACAAAGTTTCCATTTCCACCAAAATATTTTTATCGCTCATATAAAAAAAATATCACAAAATCGAAATTTTGTCTTGACAAGCTATAATTAAGAGAATATATTCGTTCTTACATATACGTTTGAACGTATATGTAATTTAAAACTTAGGAGCTATAATTTATGAAAACACATATTTCGCTAAATGTCAGCAATGTTGAAAACAGTATCGAATTTTACAAAAAAATGCTTGGTGTCGAGCCATTAAAAGCTAAAGCCGATTATGCCAAGTTTGACGTAGCAAATCCGCCTTTGAATTTGACGATGAATCAAGTAAATTTCGAGCGCGGCGGTTCGCTTTCGCATCTCGGACTTCAAGTTGAAACGACAGAAGAAGTTCTGGAAATGGGCAAGCGTTGGCAGGAAAACGGTTTAATTACGTTGGACGAAATGAAAACTGATTGCTGTTACGCGCTTCAGGACAAAACTTGGGTCGAAGATCCTGATGGAAATCGTTGGGAAGTTTTTGTCGTTTTGGGCGATACAACTGAAAAAGATATTGCCGAATCAGCCTGTTGCGCTACCGTAGCAGCACCGATTGGAATCCAAAGAAACACAAAATCTTGTTCCTAAGGTATGACGCAAACTATTTATACGCAACAAATTAAAAATTCGGCGGCTTGGATGGGAAATACGCTAGCTCAACAAACTTCGTGGATTTACCATCTGAGCCAAGCCGAAATAAATGAACTTGATGCTGCTATCGGGCTACTGGTTTCATTGAACAAACCAATTAGCGAAATCAGAAAGGAAGAATTTCCGCTCAAGATTTTAGCAACAGGAATTGCAAAATGGTCTGATGAATTAAACAGCGGTTTGGGCTTTGTTTTGGTGCGCGGATTTCCTTCAGAAAAATATAGTGTCAAGGAAAATTCATTGGCTTATTGGCTCATCGGAAGACATCTGGGCGAGCCGATTTCGCAAAATTCCGATGGAGAAGTGGTAGTTTCGATTCGAGATACCGGCGCGAATCCAAATGAGGCAAACACAAGGCTTTACAAAACTCGTGCAGAACAAGATTTTCATACCGACGGGGCAGATATTATCGGTTTGTTGTGTTTGCAAAAATCAAAATCCGGCGGTGCAAGCCGAATTGTCAGCTCGGTTTCGGTTTATAACGAAATTGTTCGTCAGCGTCCCGATTTAAGTCCTTTAATGTTTGAAGATTTTTACTGGCATCTGCACGGACAGCATTTGCCGAATCAGCCGCCGTATTTCAAATTGCCGATTTGCGCCATCAAAAACGGACATTTTCGGATGTTTTATTTGGGTTGGTATATTCGCAAAGCTCAGGAACTTGAAGGCGTGCCGAAGTTGTCCGCAGAGCAAAATGAGGTTTTGGAATTGTTGGAATCAATCGCCAATAATCCGAAATTTTATCTCGATATGAGTTTTGAAAAAGGCGATATGCAATTTTTGAAAAATTCAGTTATCTTGCACAAACGCACGAGTTACGAGGATTTTACCGAACCTGAACAGAAACGCCACTTGCTCCGTCTGTGGTTGGTTGAAAGAAATTTTGTCGACGGCGACGAAACTTTACGCCAGGGAATTCAGAAGAAAGAGGTTGCCGAATGAATTATATGATGACGATAAGTTCGATTTTTCTTATCTTATTTTTGTTGGTTGCAACAATTGACGGAATTTATTTTCATCTCTGGAAATACAAACTTTTTGCCCGCGCCGAATCGCTTTACGAACATAAATTGCATACGATTCGCGCCTTTTTGTTTATTCCGATTGTCTTTTTTTTGTTCTACGCAGATTTCGGGGGATTGGCTTTGTGGACAGGAATATTCTTTATTTTGTTAGATTTAGCTGTCGAAATGTTCGATGTTTTCGCGGAAAATGACAGCCGTGCTTCGATGGGCGGACTAACAAGTTTAGAATATGCCGCGCACGTTGCCGCAACAACTTTCAGAGTTGCGGCGGTTTCATTTGCGTTAGCGGCAAAACCCATTTCGGCTTGGGATTTTTCATCGCCTTTGATTTTAGGACAATTTAGTTCTTTAATATCAATGAACGCTGTAAATACGATGTTTGGAAATTTGTTAGTCGTCATTTTGCATCTGCTTTTAATGAGCAAAAATTTTCGCAGTCTTCCGATTTTCAAATGTTGTCAGGCTTCATAAATCAAGAAAAAATTACAAAAATGAGCGAAAAATCTTTTGAAACTTTGGCAGTCCACGCGGGCGAAGACTTGAGCGGGCATCACGGGGCGGTTTCCGTGCCGATTTATAATGCTTCAGTTTTTGCATTTTCAGACGCAGATTCCGCTGCGGCAATTCATAATTACGAAAAACCGGGCTGGTTTTACGGACGACTCGGAAATCCGACGCAAGATGCGCTTGAAAATGCAATGTGCGAACTCGAAGGCGGCGAAAGTTCGCTGGCATTTGCTTCGGGAATGGCGGCGGTTACGGCTTCGATTTTGACCGTTGTTAAAGCGGGCGATCATATCATCGCACCGCAAGCGCATTATTCGACGACGGGAAATTTTCTCGAATATTTGAGCGAAAATTTCAATGTTCAGACGACTTATATTGATCAAACAAACCCCGAAAATTATCGAAATACGATTCAGGAAAACACGAAAATCTTTTATCTGGAAACGCCTTCAAACCCGACTTTAAAAATTTCCGATTTAGCGGCAATCGCCAAAATTGCACAAGAAAATTCGATTACGGCAATTTGCGATAATACATTTGCAACTCCGTTTAATCAGCTTCCTTTGACACTTGGCATTGATGTCGTTTTGCACAGCGCGACAAAATATCTCGGGGGACACAGCGATTTAACGGCAGGTGTAATTGTGGGCAAACAAGGATTTATCGAAAATACGCGGCTTAAAACAACAAAACTTTTCGGCGGCAATATCGCACCGCAAACGGCTTGGCTCGTGCTGCGCGGGATAAAAACTTTGGCTTTGCGGATGGAACGCCACAACGAAAATGCAAACAAAATTGCCAATTTTTTAGCGGAACATCCGAAGGTTTTGCAAACAAATTATCCGGGCTTGATTTCGCATCCGAATCACGAAACGGCTAAAAAACAAATGCGCGGTTTCGGCGGAATGATTTCTTTTGATGTCGGTTCGGTCGAAAACGGGAAAACGCTTTTGAACAATGTGCGGCTTTGCGCTTTAGCAACTTCACTCGGCGGTGTGGAAACAATAATTCAACATTCGGCTTCGATGACACATGCCGGTGTTCCGCGTGATGAATGTCTGAAAGCCGGAATTACCGATGGTTTGATTCGGCTTTCGGTCGGCATTGAAAACGCTGAGGATTTGATCGAAGATTTAGACCAAGCCTTAGAAAAAATTTAATAACTGGTTAGGATATATTTGCGAAAACATATTTGTCTATGAAAAACATTTCTGAAATTTCCCCAATCGGGAAATTATCTTTTCTTGATCGTTATCTGACTTTGTGGATATTTACCGCAATGGCAATCGGTGTTGGGCTTGGATATTTTCTACCGAAAATATCTGATTTTATTAGTCAATTTCAAGTAGGAACAACTAATATTCCGATAGCAATCGGCTTGATTCTGATGATGTATCCGCCGCTTGCCAAAGTAAAATACGAAGAACTTTCGGGGGTTTTCCGCAATAAAAAAATTCTCTTACTTTCGCTTGTGCAAAACTGGCTAATCGGTCCGTTTTTGATGTTTTTCTTGGCAATTTTACTTCTTCCCGACAAACCTGATTATATGATCGGATTAATTATGATCGGCATTGCGCGTTGCATCGCAATGGTCATTGTTTGGAATGATTTGGCGAAAGGCGACAACGAATATGTTGCCGGATTAGTAGCATTTAACAGCATTTTCCAAGTTCTTTTTTATAGTATTTACGCATATATTTTCGTAACGATTCTACCGCCATTGTTTGGTGTAAAAGGCGTGGAAGTTAACGTCAGCATTATTCAAATTGCCGAAAGCGTTTTCATATATCTCGGAATACCGTTTTTCGCCGGAATGTTGACGCGATTTATTTTGCTGAAATCGAAGGGAAAACAGTGGTATGAAAATGTTTTTATCCCGAAAATCAGCCCGATTACTCTTATTGCGCTACTTTTTACAATCCTTATAATGTTCAGTTATAAAGGGCAGTTGATTGTGCAAATTCCGTTTGATGTCGTCCGAATTGCAATTCCGCTGATCATCTATTTTGCTTTAATGTTCTTCAGCGCATTTTTTCTCGCCAAAAAAGCGGGTGCGGATTATCCGAAAAGCACTTCATTGGCTTTTACTGCCGCCGGAAACAATTTTGAACTTGGAATTGCGGTTGCAATCGCGGTTTTCGGCATTAATTCGGGTGTGGCTTTTGCCGCCGTTATCGGTCCCCTGATCGAAGTTCCGGTTTTGATACTTTTGGTGCGTGTTGCGCTTCGGCAAAGAGATAAATTCAAGGAAGAATTAAAATAAAATTATGTCAGAAAAGAAAAAAGTCTTAATTTTGTGCACCGGAAATTCGGCGCGTTCGCAAATGGCGGAAGGTTTGTTAAAACATATTACGCAAAACGAATATGAAATAAACAGCGCAGGAACAAAACCTTCAATTGTGCGCCCCGAAGCGATAAAAGCGTTGGCGGAAATTGGCATTGACATTTCAAAAAACCGTTCAAAATCGGTTGATGAATTTGCAAATGAAGAAATTGACTACGTTTTGACAGTTTGCGACAACGCGCAAGAAAATTGTCCATATTTTCCTGCAAAAACAAAACTTATACATCATTCATTTGCAGACCCGGCGGAAATTGAAGGCGATGAAGAAACTCGTCTAAACGCTTTTCGCAAAATCCGCGATGAAATAAAGAAGTATTTTGAAACTGATTTTGTCAAAATCATCAAAACTGAATAAAATTTCAAAATATGAAATATATTCTCGCCCTCGACCAAGGCACAACTTCGAGCCGTGCGATAATTTTTGATAAAGACAGTTGCATAATTTCCGTCGGACAGAAAGAATTTACGCAAATTTTTCCTGAAAGCGGTTGGGTTGAACATAATCCGCTTGAAATTTGGGAAACGCAAGTTTCAACAGCAATTGAAGCATTGCAAAAAGCGAATTTAACTGCCGAAGATATTGCCGCTGTGGGAATTACGAATCAACGCGAAACAACTGTCGTGTGGAATCGGAAAACAGGCGAACCTGTTTGTAATGCAATAGTTTGGCAAGATCGCCGGACTTCCGCGTTTTGCGACGAAATTCGTGCAAGTTACGCTGAAGTGATTTGTGAAAAAACAGGTTTACAGGTTGATGCTTATTTCAGCGCAAGCAAATTAAATTGGATTTTGGAGAATATTCCAAATGCGCGAAAACAAGCCGAAAACGGCGAATTATTGTTCGGAACGATTGACACTTGGTTGATTTGGAATCTCACATTCGGAAAGACGCATATAACTGATGTTTCAAATGCCTCGCGGACAATGCTTTTTAATATCAATTCATTGGATTGGGATGATAAACTGCTCGAAATCTTCAAAATTCCGCGCCAAATGTTGCCCAAAATTGTTTCTTCATCAGAAATTTACGCGGAAATTGAAACAGCCGACGAATTAAAGGGAATTAAAATTGCCGGAAATGCAGGCGACCAACAAGCCGCGCTTTTTGGTCAAACTTGTTTTGAGAAAGGTCTGTCAAAAAACACTTACGGAACAGGTTGTTTCTTGCTTCAAAACATCGGCGACAGCACGGTGAAATCTGAAAATAATTTACTGACAACGGTTGCTTGGCAAATTGACGGAAAAACAGAATACGCGCTCGAAGGTGGCGTTTTTATCGGCGGCGCGGTGATTCAATGGTTGCGCGATTCGCTGGAAATTATTGAAAATTCGTCAGATATCGAGAAATTGGCGAATTCGGTTGAAGACAACTGCGGGGTTTATTTCGTTCCGGCGTTTGCCGGACTTGGTGCGCCGCATTGGGATCAAGATGCGCGTGGATTGATTATCGGTTTAACGCGCGGCACGAGCAAAGCGCACATTGCACGGGCGGCGGTTGAATCAATTGCGTATCAAACGGCGGATTTGCTCGAAGCGATGCAGATGGACGCGAAAATTGATTTGAAAGAATTAAGAGTTGACGGCGGCGCGGCACGGAACGATTCGCTATTGCAATTTCAAGCGGACATTTTGCAAATACCGGTGGTTCGCGGAAAAATTACGGAAACGACTGCGCTTGGCGCGGCATATTTAGCAGGTTTGGCGGTTGGATTTTGGAAATCAAAAGAAGAATTGCGACTTCAATGGCACGAAGATAAACGATTTGAGGCGAAAATGTCCGCTGAGAAAGCAGGGGAATTAAAGACAAGATGGAAGAACGCGGTGAAGCGGGCGATGAATTGGGAAGGCTGAAAATGAAAGACATAAGCGCAAAATTAAAGGAATTAGAGTTCGATGATGCGCGGCGTATTTTTGTTTTGACGGGCGCAGGAATCTCTGCCGAATCGGGCGTGCCGACTTTTCGTGGCGGAGGCGGCGCACCTGTTTGGCGGGGAATGCCGTTTGAGCAGCTTTCTTCGGCGCGAATGGTTAGTGAAAACTTACCGCTTGTTTGGGAATGGTTTGATTATCGGCGCGGAATCGTCGGCGAATGTTTGCCCAATGCGGCACATTTTGCATTGGCGAAGGCGCAAAAAAATGGAAATTACGAAAACTTTTCGATTGTAACGCAAAATATTGACGGACTTCATCAGGCGGCAGATGCGAAAAATGTGGTTGAATTACACGGAAGTTTATGGAAGGCGCGTTGTTTAAATTGTGAAAACAAACGCAATTTGCGCGAGATTGGCGAAGAAGAACGACCGCCGGTTTGTCCGAGATGTTTGGGTTTAATGCGTCCCGACGTGATTTTGTTTGGCGAAATGATGCCATTAGAACCTGTCAGACAAGCGCAAACGGCGGCGGAAAATTGCGATTTTTGTTTTGTTGTCGGAACCTCAGCTTTGGTTTATCCGGCGGCGGAATTACCTCTAAAGACAAAGCGAAACGGCGCGAAAATCGTTGAAATCAATCCCGAAGAAACGCCTTTAACTGTTTATGCGGACGTTTCTTTTCGTGGCAGAGCGGCTGAAATTTTGCCATTTATTTGGTAAATCAAAAGCCGGTGCGTGACAATAAAGATTTATTGCTCTAATTTTCTTTCGAGCGAAGTTTTCCAAACCGTTTCGAGTTCGTTGATTTGAGTTTCTATAACCGAAGAATCGTTGATGTCAATTTTCAAATTTTCTCCTGCAACCACGCCGATGATTTCAAACGGCAAATCGCCGACGATTTCTTTTACTTTTTCCGTGTGTTCCGACGCAAACGAAACGATAATCCGCGAAGGCGTTTCACCAAACAGCAATGTTTCGGTGGAAAGATTTTCGTGATTTGAAAGCGAGATTTCCGCGCCGTTTGCCGGATTGTTAAGTGAAGAAAAACAGCTTTCGGCAATTGCCACGGCTAAACCGCCGTCCGAGCAATCGTGTGCGGATTTCAGAAGAAATTCGTCCGCCAAGTTCAGCAAAGTTTGCTGAACTTTTACTTCAAAATCCAAATCAATTTCGGGCAAAATACCATTTTCGATTAGCTCGTCGGTTGTCAGCCCAAGAATTGTTTGCGCGTATTCGCTCGCCGCTAAATCGTCTTTTGTTTCGCCCAAAATTGCGATAATGTCGCCTTCGGATTTGAAACCTTGTGTAATTAATTTGCGAATGTCTTCGAGAATTCCGACCATTCCGATTGTCGGTGTCGGCAAAATTCCGCGACCTTCAGTTTCGTTGTAAAATGAAACATTTCCCGAAATCACGGGCGTTTCAAATGCTTCACAAGCCTCTTTTATGCCGTCAACAACTTCCGAAAACGACCACATAACTTCGGGACGTTCGGGCGAAGCAAAATTCAAACAATTCGTTACGGCAATCGGTTTTGCACCAACACAGACGTTGTTTCTTGCGCTTTCCGCGACAATCAATTTCGCGCCCATTTTTGGGTTGATCGCCGCAAACTTACCGTTTCCCAACCAAACACACCAAATTTGCGGGGCGTTTTCCCTCCCCGCGCAAAACCGCCGCATCCGCGCCCGGCAAAATCGCCGTGTTCGTGCGAACCATCGTGTCATATTGCTCATAAACCCAACGCTTTGAACAAATATTCGGCGAAGCCAAGAGCATTTTCAACGCTCCCATTTGGTTTTCGGTCTTCGATTTTCGGTCTTCAATTTTGAATTTTGAATTTTGAATTTTGAATTTACTTCCGTCCATCGGACGCTTATAGAGCGGTGCGGCATCCGTAACGGTGTCAACGGGAATTTCGGCTTCCAAAACGCCGTTATGAAAAACCTTTAACTGATGACCTTCGACGACTTTGCCAATGACAACCGCGTCCAAATCCCACTTTTTGAAAATATCAACAACCTGTTTTTCGCGCCCCGATTTGGCGACAATCAACATTCTTTCCTGCGATTCGGAAAGCATCATTTCATACGCCGTCATTCCGGTTTCACGTTGAGGAACGAGCGTTAAATCGAGTTCCAAACCTGTTCCGGCGCGTGAAGCCATTTCAACGCTTGAAGAAGTCAAACCAGCCGCGCCCATATCTTGAATTCCAGCAATCGCGCCCGAACGCATCGCTTCGAGACACGCTTCGAGAAGCAATTTCTCTAAAAACGGATCGCCGACTTGAACTGTCGGACGTTTTTCCAATGCTTCGTCATCAAATTCAGCCGAAGCCATTGTCGCGCCGTGAATACCGTCGCGTCCGGTTTTTGCGCCGACATATAAAACCGGATTGCCGATGCCTTCCGCCTTGCCGAAAAATATCTGGTCTTTGCGAACAATTCCGAGAGCAAAAGCATTGACTAACGGATTTAAATTATAAGCTTCATCAAAAACGACTTCGCCGCCGACGGTCGCTGTTCCAAAGCAATTTCCGTAGTGTGCAATGCCGTCAACACAGCCTTTCAAAATTGATTTGTTGCGTCTGTTATGTTTTTCGTCGTCAAGATGTCCGAAACGCAACGAATTCATCAGCGCAATCGGACGTGCGCCCATCGTAAAAACGTCACGCAAAATTCCGCCGACACCGGTTGCCGCGCCTTGAAACGGTTCGATAAAACTTGGGTGATTGTGCGATTCGACTTTGAAAGCGACGCACCAATCGTCACCAATATCAACGACTCCGGCGTTTTCGCCCGGCGGAACGATGACGCGCTCGCCCGTTGTCGGCAAGCGTTTCAGATGCACCCGCGAAGATTTGTAACTGCAATGTTCCGACCACATTACGGAAAAAATTCCGAGTTCGGTCATCAAAGGCTCACGCCCCATTATTTCCAAAACTTTTGCATATTCTTCGGGAGTAAAACCGTGTTGTTCGACAATTTCAGGTGTGATTTTCGTTTCGTTCATTATGTCTGATTTCCGATGCTAAAACAAAACAGACATTTTATCTTTTTAACGTATTGATGTCGAATGCGTAACAAAAAAGAAAGACGCGCCGTTTTGCAGATTGCGCGTCTTTCTTTGCTTAAACTGTTGAAAATTAAGCCAAAGCGGGAATTCCCATCGCTTCCCATTCTTCCTTTGCCGGACCGTAAACGCCAATAACCGGAACATTTGCCTGCCGCATCAAAACCGTGATTTGTCCGCGATGATGTGCTTGATGATTGATGAGCGAACTCAAAGTCGTTCCGCGTTTCCAAATCATTTCATACATTTCATCTTCGATTAAAAGTGTTTCATCAGTCCAATTTTTTGACACTTCCGCTGAAACGGATTTTGCTGCTTTTCCGAAAATTTCGGTAATTTCTCTCGCGCTTGCCGGAACGCTTGCGTCTTCGGGCGGACAGTCAATCGTCAAACCGACTTTGCCGAGCATTTCGCCTAAAGTGATGACCACGTGCCAAGCCAAAAAGCCGAGCGTTCTACCATTTTCGGTAACTTTTTGATTTAAAGATTCTTCAGTTAAATTGCTGAAAAGTTTGGTTGTTACTTCTGTTTCGTAAGCCCAATCGTTCACGAAATCTTCGATTTTTCGATACATAATTTATACTCCCTATTAATTGTTTATGAAATTGAATTGCATCTATGAAACTAGCACGAAACTTAAAAATCGGCAAACTTTAAAATTAAATTTTTTATTGATTTGCCGAGGCTTTTTTAAAGTAATAATTTGATTAAATTCCGGCACTGATAAAAAGTTTGCCGACATTAAAAAATAAATTTTGTCGAAATTCTTCAGGCTTTAGATTGTTTTTTAAAAGTGTGCCGTTTGGACGAATTTCCTTTAAAATTGGCTCGAAATTTTTCTCGCTGTTTTTATATTGTTCTTCGTTTTTATAACGCGTAATCAAAATTAAATCGAATTGATTGCTTTCATTCGGTGCGATTTCGATGATTTCGTAAGATTGGATAAAACCGCGTTTTAGAGCAACTTCACGGTAAATTTTCCAATTATTATCGTAATAAAACATTGCTTCGTCGCGTTTACCGTTTTTAATTTTCACAAAATCCATCAACACGATTGTTTCATCCAATTTTTTAATGCTGACCAATTTATCAATCGCGCCGCGCAAGGTTTCGGTTTTGAATTTTCCTTGTTTGAAATAAGCGGTCGCGCCCTTTTCGTCAAATAAAATCGTGAATGGCAAACCGCCTTGCCATTCTTTTGACACGGAAGAAATTGCCGCGTCTTCGTTAGTCGTTTTCAGCAAATACGAAGGCATTTCCGCCTTCATTTCGCTTAAAAATTTCGGAACATCGCGGTTTATTTCCGCCAAATCATCAAGCGAAATTATGACGACATCGAGCTTGTCTTTATAATCTTGATGGATTTTTACGAGGTCGGGAAATTCTTCGCGGCACGGTTCGCACCAAGTTGCCCAAAAGTTTATGAGCAGCGGTTTGCCGTTCGGTTTGATGATGTTTTTGATGGCAACATCGTCAATCTGCGTCGTTTTTTGCGCGAAAGTTTGGTTTGAAAAGAGAAGAACGAGAGCGAAAATAAAAACTGCCGCTCCCGTTTTCAGATTCTTGAAATTTTTTGGTTTCATTATCCTTTTTTAACTCGTTTAATCGAACAACCCGTTGCTTTATAAGTCGTTTTGGCAACGGCTTTTCCGGCTAAAGTCAGATCAAAAGCGTCGCGCAAAAGATTTGTCGTAATGTTTTCGCCCGATTTATCGTTGTCAATCGCGCCGTGATATAAAAGCACGTTTTTCTCGTTGAAATAAAAGATTTCAGGCGTTACGTTTGCACCGAAAAGATCGGCTAAAACATTGTCCTTATCAATCAAAACAGGGAATTTATAACCGACTTCCGAAACATTCGATTTCACATAATCAAGCGATTCGGTCGAGTTGGAGTTAATGCCGATAAAATTGATGCCTTTCGCTTTATATTCGTCAGCGATTTGATTGATGCGTTCATTATATTGTTTTACGACCGGACATTGTGCCGAAAGCCAAATGACAACCGTGCCTTTTTCGCCTTTCAAACCGTTCAACGTTTGCGTTGTGCCGTTCAAATCTGGCAAAGAAAAATCCGCCGCCGTTGCGCCGATTGCTAAACCTTGCGCGTTTGTTTGAAAACTGAAAATTGACACGAAAGCGAACAAAATCGCCAATGTAAAAATGCTTCTTCGATTCATAAAAATTTACTCCTTTTAAAATTATTGCTGTCGGAAATAGTCTATCAAGCTAATGCTTTTGATGACAAATTTTATTCCGTAATTACGTCGAATTTTGCAAAAAGTTTCCAAACGTTGCGGAATGCGAAGTCAGAACGGCGACCGATGACGATCTGCTCTAACTTTTTTTTGATAAATACTTAACTTCTCTTTACAAAAAACGAAATGTTTTTAATACTTAAATTAAAATTTATAACTGCAACAATCCGGCAAAAATTCAGATGCGACTAAAAGTCTCTTGAGATTTATTGAACCAGCAAATTTAGGAAAATTTTCAGTTCGTTGATTTTTCTTTTTTTGCGAGTTTTTTCACCTCCGATTGGCGTAGATGCGGAAACATCGAGCAGGCAAAACGTCCTATCTTTAAATTGACAAACAGGAGATAGAAAAACTATGAAAATTAAAGCAAAAATAAAAAAATTATTTCTGATATTGGGAATAATTACGATTTTGGCGATACTTGCAACCGCACAGAATCAAACGAATGGGACAACCAAAACCGATTACATCGAAGTTCTCGGAAAAGTTATTTCGATTGATGTCGTCAAAGGCGATGTTTCCATAAGGCTCGAATTTATTCCGCACGGAAAATTTTTTAAGGAAGAAGACGGAACTTTAACGCAAAACCTGAAATTTGACATCAACAGTTCAAACGGTAAACAGGAAATCGCGTTTGAAAAAGGCAAACGGATGAATCCGACCGAAGCAGTTTTGAATATGTATGACGGCGATATTTCCGATTATCCGTTTGACGCGCACAAGGCAGATTTGATTTTTTATTTTACCGCAAAGCCCGAAAAACCAAAAACTACTGAGGAAAAACCGAAAACGACCGAAGAAAATCCTGCCACGGAAACAAAAACCGAAAAGCCCGTAGAAGAAGAAATAAGTGAAGTGGAAGTTCCTTTTTCGCTTGATTTTACGCCTGCGCTAGCCGGATACAACATTACAGCCGCGAAAACAAAAGACAGTGATGAAACATTTATGGATATGGAATTGACCATTACGCGCGGTTCGATGGCGAAATTCTTTTCTGTTTTCGTAATGATTTTGATGTGGGCGATTACGATTGTTGTGGCAAGTTTGGCGTTCAGCGTTGTTTTCCGCGACCGCAAACCCGAAATTGCGATGTTTTCGTTTATTGCGACTTTGCTTTTTGCTTTCGTTACGCTTAGAAACGGTTTGCCTTTTGCGCCGCCGATTGGCATTAATTTCGATTATCTTTCGTTCTTTTTGGCGGAAATTATCTTGGCGGTTTGCTTAGTCAGCATCGTAGCTACTTGGGTTTTAAGACCGGCAAAATAAAAAAAATGACCCGATTATTTGAAAAAAATCGTTTAAATAATCTAAAGTAACCTCAGTTCGGGATAAGAGTCATTGAAAAATAAAGACTTAACTGAAAATGCTCGTATTTTGTTGCCGATTTTGCAAGTCTTTGCTTCTAAACTGGCTAAAACTTGTGGTTTTCATCGCAAAATCTTCAAAAAGCAAGTCGCAAATTTAGTGAAGTGCTACATTATCAATAATTTAACACTATTCCTTATCCCGAACTGAGGTTAAAGTAGCAAATTATTTATTTTAGGGAGAATTCAAAAATGAAAAACACAAAAATTTTAACGATGGTTTTTGCCGTATTTTTCGGCTTGGTTTTGGCTTGCGGCGGCGGAACACCTGCGCCGCCGAAGTATCAGGGAAATTGGACAGGCTCGGACGGTTCGACCGTTTATATGACGGCGGACGGCAAAGCCGGATTCAAAGTCGGCAACAAATCGGTTGACGGCGGCGGCGCGGAATTCAGCGGCGACGGCAAATCTTTTACTATTTCGTTGTTCGGCATCAGCCACGAATTCAAAGTTGACCGCGAACCGGAAGGCAATGAAATGACTTTGAACGGCGTAGTCTATCAAAAGAAATAGTTTGTAATTTGAATTAAGGCTTTTGTCTTCGATTTGAAGTAAAATCAGAACTCCAAAATCAAAAGAAATTCCCCGGCAATTTGCTTCGGGGAATTTCTTGCTTTAAAAATTCGCGGTTTCCTGTGCGTCTTTTTTTAACTCTTCACGGTTTCGTTATCAAGCAATTTTTCGCGTTCCTGTGCATCTTTGGTGTGTTGCAGATGTTCGCGCATCGTTTGCCGCGCGGCTTCCGGGTTTCGGTCGCGGATACAACGATAAATT
>CALMEH010000670.1 GCA_937863115.1 uncultured Acidobacteriota bacterium | reverse complement strand
ACAGTTGTTCTCTTAAAACTTTTGAATCCACAGGCTCAAGTTCGACATTTAATCCAACTTTTTTTAAATTCTCTTGAATTGCTTGTGCATAAAAATTTACAGCCGTATTTCCGGCAGCAATTTTAAATTTTATTACTTCGCCTTTATAACCAGATTCCTGAACAAGTTGTTTAGCTTTTTCCGGGTTATATTCGTATTTCGTGCCGTCCGAATAAGCCCAAGATTCAGCCGGAATAATTGAGTGTGCAATTTTAGCTTGGTCGCGCAAAAGTGTTTTGATAATTTCTTCGCGGTTAATCGCAAATGCTACAGCTTGACGGATTTTAAGGTCTTTGACTACTGCCGATTCGATGTTAAAACCAATATAATCAATATTTGAACCTTCAAATTTTTCAACCTTGAGATTCGGATTTTGTCCGAGACTACTAATCGAATCCGGCGAAAGATTATTCGGAATCGGGGAAAGATTTACGCCTCCGCTTTGCAATTCAGCTTGCAATGCATTTGCATCGGTAACGGTTTTAACATTGAGTTTTTTAATACTCGGCGCACCTTCCCAATAATCGTTAAAGGCTTCAAATTGAACAAAACTATTTATTTGGTCAAAACTGATTAACTTAAAAGGTCCTGTGCCGATTGGCTGAGTTTTTTGCTGTTCGATTGTGCCTTCGGGAATCATTGGAATTGTAACAAGATTTGATAAAAGTTGATTCACGAGTGTGGGGCGAGTTACTTTGATAATAAGCGTTTTTGCATCTGGGGCATCAATCTTTTCAATGTGTGGAACTTGTTTATTGTCTGCCGACAAATCATAAAAAGCTTTGGCTTTGGCAGAGTTTTTAGATTCAAAAAGCGAATCGAAAGTATATTTTGCATCGGTAGAAGTGAAAACTTTGCCGTTGTGAAATTTGACGTTATCTTGCAAAACAAAAGTTACGGTCAGCGCGTCATCGCCGACTTTTATTTCCTTGGCAAGGTCGCCGACATATTCAAAATTATCATTTTTCTTAACCAATGAATTGAACATTAGATTGCGGATACGGTCAGCCGCCGCGTCTGTGTCAGAATTACTTAATGTGTCGAGACCTGAAAATTTCTCAGAAAGCGACATTGTAATTGCGTCCGAGTTCTGCCGTGACGGGCAAGCCGTTAAAAGCAGAAGGGACAATAAGATAGCTGAAATTAAAATAAATTGATGTTTGAAAATTTTCATCAATTAAAGTTCCTCCGAATTTATAAATTATGTTTTAATTCTAAAATCTCTTTTGAAAGTTCGTGCAGACGGCTTTCATCAAAGGGCAAAGGGGTTTTTATTATATTCTTTACGCGAGCAATCCTTTTCAAAGATTCGTTGATGCGCGTTTCGCTGATTTCGCCGGAATTTACGGCTTTTGTAACAGCCTCAAAACCTTCGAGAATCGCTACCGGATTATTGCAAATCGCCAACATATCAACGCCCGCGTTAATTGCCATTTTGCAAGCTTCACCGATGCCGTAATTATTAACAATCGCGCCCATTTCCATATCGTCTGTAATCGAGATGCCTTCAAATCTCAAACCGTTTCGTAATAATTTGGTGGTGAAATTGTAACTTAGAGATGACGGTAAAAGTTTGCCACTTTGATCGCGCTCCTGCAAATCGGTTTTCGGAAAAGCCGCGTGAGCAATCATCACGGCATAAGATTTTATGGCTCGATATGGAAACAAATCTTCTTCAAAAAGTATATCTTGCGAAATATTCACAATCGGCAATTCTTCGTGCGAATCAATTTCGCTTGCGGCAAGACCTGGGAAATGTTTCAAACATCCGATAATGAAACTTTTTTGCAAAGTTTCGAGATATGTCTTTCCGAATCCAGCCACATCTTCCTTTGAGGTTCCGAAAATGCGCGAATTCAAACCGTTGATATATTTCTGTCGCTCATTGCTCGAAACATCAACAACAGGTGCGAAATTCATATTAAAACCCAAAAGACGCAAAACTTCCGCGGTGATCTCGGCGAGTTTTTTCACTTGTCCCAGATTTTTCAACTCACCGACAGCCGGCATCGGTTCGAGAACACGCCGCAGACGGTCAACCAATCCGCCTTCCTGGTCAATACTCAAAAAAGGCAATGTTACGCTTGCATTTGTAACATCGTCCAGTAATTTGCGGGTTTTTGAGGCTTCGCGGATATTACGCGCGAACAAACAAACGCCCCCCGGCGCGATTTTTTCAATTAATTCACGAGTCGCCGAATCGAATTCCGCCGCTGGAATTCCGATAAAAAACATTTGTCCAATTTTTTTCTCGATTGAAAGAGATAGGATTTGTTCAGGCATTGCTGTGATAAATTGTAACAATCTTAAAGTGATTTATAAAGTGTCGGAAGTCAGACACCTAAAGTAATTTGGTTATAAATTAGGAAGTAAAAGCTGAAATTGCTCGCATTAGATTAGGAAACGACTTTGGTTTTATGGTAAAAAAGTAATTAAACTTACGAATATGTGCAAGGCAAATTTAATCTTACTGGTATCATTTTTAACGATTTTAGCCGTATCAGGTTTTGCCCAAACGAATTGTGAAGGCGAAAAAATCCTGATTGAAAAAAAATGTGCCGGTGATGACATAAGTATTGCAGAGAGAGAGCTTTACAAACTAATCAACCAATATCGCAAGCAAAATAAGTTGTCCGAAATTCCTTTATCCGACTCTTTAAGCATCGTTGCTAATCGTCATCTTTTAGATATTTCTTTAAATCTGAAAACCTTTACACACGGATGGAGTAATTGCTACTACGACATCAAAAATAACGATACCTGGAAATGTGTTTTCGATGCGCCGAAACGTCTAAAAGTTGAATATGACGGAAAAGCCTACGAAAATCTATATCGTAACAACAACGGAAATGCTACGCCTGCTTTGGCACTAGCGGCGTGGAAAAAAAGTCCAATGCACAATGCGTTGATTTTAAATTTAGATACTTGGAATGACACTGAATTTAATGCTTTTGGCATTGCTATTAACGGCAATCAGGCGGCAATTTGGTTTGGCGCGAAATCAGGTATTAAAAATGCACTCAAAGATTCAACAAACTTCGGTCTCGGCGTTACTTTTGATAATGCAGTCAGAGGTTTAACCGATATAATTTCAATAAAAAAGGCTTCATCAACCGCCCAAAATGAACAATGGGCGGGAAGTTCGCCCGATAAATCCGTTTTGCTCGAAGTCGCCGGAACGCAAGCTGACGTTTCACAAGCCACCATCGGAATAAAAATCAAACTCGAAAAAAATTATCAAATCAACAAGAAAAACCGAGATTTACTGAGTATTTTTCTAAATAATCTCGTTTACGGTTGGAATGAACGCGAATCTTGGTCTGATTCGGCGATTAAAAATCTTCAAGCAAAACCAAATGTTCCGCAAACTACATTTTACGGAAATATTATGATTTCGATGACCGTTGACTCACAGAATTATCTTTCAATAACCATAAAACCGCGACCTGTAGCGAAGGAAATTAGGTGAATTTTAGAACGGAACGCGAACTTCAGTTCGTTGCAAGTTGGCGAACTGAAGTTCGCGTTCTGTTAAATAACTTTTCCCTGCAATTCTTTCAAAATTTGTTTGGCTTGTTGCTCATCCAACCCGTCCAATTCCAAAGCGCGAAGTTCGTCAATCACGTTTTCATTAGACATTGCAAAAAGCGAAAATTGTGAAGCTAATTTGCTTTGTCCGGCGCGATTTACAGCTTTTTCTATGCCTTCGGATTTATTTTCGGCAAAAACGGCGAGTTCATATTTTTCGAGTTTTGCCAAAACATCTTTGGCACGTTCGATAACTTTGTTTGGAAGTCCGGCAAGTTTGGCAACCGCAATGCCGTAAGATTTCGAGGCTTTTCCTTTCTTTAATTTGTGCAAGAAAACGACATCGCCGTCTTTTTCGCTTGCCAAAACCTGGTAAGTTTTTGCGCCCGGAAGATTTTCCGCGAGTTCGGTCAATTCGTGATAATGCGTGGCAAAAAGCGTTTTTGCTGAATGATCGGGCGAATTATGAAGATATTCGGCAACCGCCCAAGCGATTGAAAGTCCGTCAAATGTCGAAGTTCCGCGCCCGATTTCGTCCAATAAAATCAGACTTTTTGCCGTGGCATTATGCAAAATTGAAGCCGTTTCGGTCATCTCAACCATAAACGTCGAACGCCCCGAAGATAAATCGTCCGATGCACCGACGCGAGTCCAAACGCGGTCAATTATCGGAAGTTTTGCAGCTTGAGCCGGAACAAACGAACCGATTTGCGCGAGAATTTGAATAATGGCGATTTGCCGCAAAATCGTAGATTTTCCGCCCATATTCGGTCCCGTTATGATTAATAATCTGTCGGTAGAATTGTTCAAATATAAATCATTCGGAATAAAATCATCAGAAATAAACGCTTCGACAATCGGATGTCTGCCGTCTTTTATTTCTATTTCGTCGCCGTCGTGCAAGGTCGGGCAAACATAATTTCGCCGCGTTGCCGTTTGTGCCAGCGAACAAAGCGCGTCCAAAGTCGCAAGTGCGCGGGCGGTTGATTGAAGTTTTTGCGTTTCCTCGCGGACGCGAGTGCGAACTTGTTGAAAAATTTCAGTTTCAAGAGCGATTATTTTTTCTTCCGCTCCAAGAACCTTTTCTTCCCATTCTTTGAGTTGCGGTGTGGTGTATCTCTCTGCGTTTGTTAAGGTTTGCCGTCTTTCATAATCTTCGGGAACACGCGAAATATTGCCTTTGGAAATTTCGATAAAATAACCGAAAACATTATTAAATTTTATTTTTAGATTATTTATGCCGCTTCGGGTTCGTTCCGCTTCTTCAAAACTCGCTATAATTTGTTTGGCAGTTTTTGAAATTTCACGAAATTCGTCCAATTCCGCACTAAAACCGTCGCGGATTGTGCCGCCCTCAGCAAAATTAAGCGGCGATTCTTCGGAAATCGAACGCGAGATTAAATCGCGGATTTCGGGAAGTTCAAAAATATTTTCGCTTAAAACTTGAATTAAAAGACTTTGCGCGTCCGATAACGTTGTATTGATGGTCGGTGTTTGTGAAAGGGAACGGCAAAGTGCGAGCAAATCGCGCGGTGTTGCGGTGCCCAGATTTAATCTGCCGACGAGTCTTTCCAAATCGGAAACTTCTTTTAAAAGATACCGAATTTTGTCGCGCAACATTGAATCTGTGAGTTCGGAAACAGCGGAAAGGCGCGTTTGAATTTCGTTTCGTTTGATTGACGGTCGCAAAAGCCAAGAGCGCAAAAGCCTTGCGCCCATTCCGGTTACGGTTTCATCAATCACGCCGAGAAGCGTTTTTTTACCGTTTTCGCCTTTCGATGCAACGATTTCGAGATTGCGAAGCGTGATCGCATCTAACATCATAAAATCGTTTGAAACGTAAAAATTCAGCTCCGAAATATGTTCTGCCGAAGCCTTTTGCGTATCTTGCGCGTAACGCAAAACCGCGCCCGAAGCTCGAATCGCTTCAGATTTTTCCGATAAACCGAAAGCTGTTAATTCTTTGACTTTTAGCTGATTTTTTAAAAGTTCGACACAATCTTCTTCGTGAAAAAGCCAATTGTCAAGCGCGGTTAAAGCCGTTGAAAATTTGGAAGAACTTGGCGAAGAAATCGAAACGACATTCGATGCGTCTGATAACGTATTTGGTTGTGAAGCGGAAAAAGTATTTTCGATAAGTTTTTGCAAAGATTCGGGAAATAATAATTCTTTGGGCACAAAACTTTCGATGTCGGCTTGAGCTTTTGCCCAAGCGTTTTCGCCGGAAAATTCGGTTGTAAAAAACTCGCCCGTCGAAAGTTCGAGAAAAGCCAAACCGAATTTTTCGCCTGTGCCGCAAATGGCGGCAAGATAAACCGATTCTTTCGATTCAAGAAGTTGCGGGTCAATCGCCGTTCCGGGCGTGATGACGCGGACGACTTCGCGTCTGACTAATTTGACATCTTTACCGGCTTGTTCGGTTTGTTCGCAAATCGCCACGCGAAAACCTTTCTTGACCAAACGCGCAATATAACCCGCCGCCGCGTGATGCGGAACGCCGCACATCGGAATCGGATTTGGCGAATCTTTGTGTCTTGCCGTTAAAGTTATTTCAAGTTCGCGCGAACCGATAACGGCATCTTCGCCGAAAAGTTCGTAAAAATCGCCGAGACGAAAAAAGAGCAAGGTGCCGGGATAATGTTTTTTTATTTCGAGATATTGCCGAAACATCGGCGTAGCATTTTGCATATAATAAAGGTGTCGGGAATCGAAATTTTAACTCAAAAGGAACAAATCGGCAAAGTTTTAAATATTTTCTACTTTTAATTTGTTGAATTTCGTTGAATTTTGCTATTATGAAGGCTTGTTCAAATTTCGGAAAGTCTGCCATAATAAAAGGGAATTGAAACTTTTTTTGGAGATTATCGAAAAACTTTAAATTCCTGCCCTGTTTTAAAAAGAACATTAAAGGAGAATTTATTATGAAACCAATTAGAATTTTGACCGTTTTCAGCTTGTTGTCGGTTTTTGGTCTAATTAGCGCATTAGGTCAGAATGATTTTTGTTTTATGACCGTTTCTGCACAGACAATTACAGAAACTTCGCCAACACCGACCACACAAGTAAAACCTGTTTTGGTTAGAAAACCGACTGAGCGTTACCGCATTGGTTTGCAAGATGTTTTAGATATAACAGTTTCCAAACATCCTGAACTTTCGCTTGTCAGTATTAAAATGGATGACAGAGGCAAAATCCGACTTCCCAGAATTAATAAACTGATTACCGCTGCGTGTAAAACCGAAAACGAACTTGCAACGGAAATTCAAGAACTTTACAAAGAAAACTATTTACGCGATCCGTTTGTAACGGTAAATGTGCGAGAGCAAAATTCGCAGCCGTTCGGTGTTATGGGAGCGGTTAAAAAACCCGGTTATTATGTGATTAACCGACGTATCACGTTGCTCGAATTATTGAGTTTTGCAGGCGGTCCCGATGTTGAGTTTGCCGGAACAAAAATCAAAGTTGCGCGTGTCGGAGGAATTTCGGGCTGCGTTGATGAAAGCGAAAATGAAGTTGAAGGCGAAGTTACGTTCTTTACATTTAATCTAAATGAAGTGATCGAACAAAAAACTAACCCACAAATGAAACCGGGCGATGTTGTTTATATGTTTGATTACGAACGCGCTTATATTTCAGGAAATGTAAAAGAAGTAAAATCCATACCGCTTAAACAGAACATTACTTTAACACAGGCTATTGTCGAAGCGGGTGGAATTCTACCCTCAAGCAAGAAAAGCGAAATTACAATTATAAGGAATGACCCAAAAAGCGGAGACAAAAAGATTCTTGTTTTTAATTTGAACGATATCAACAGCCAGAAAATTGACGATCCGATTTTACAACCGGATGATAATATTTTTGTTCCTAAAGATGGTGTTAAAGCTGCTACAACCGGGGTTATTGATGCTATACTTAAAGGAATTCCGAATATTTTTTTCCGCTTTTAATTTTTAGAAACAATGAAAGACACTCGTGAAATAATGCCGCGGCGCGTTGCCGAAAGGGTCGAACTCGAACGTCCGTTTGAAGCGCAAATGCCGCAACCAAACGGTGGTTACGGCTATCGAAATTTTGAACAGCAGGAAGGTTTGCAACTTGGTGATTATTGGCGTGCAATCCGCAAACGTCTGTGGTTGGTTATTGGAATTGCCGTGCTTTTAACTACTTTGGCAGCAATTTATATGGCACGGAAGCCCGATATTTTTATGTCAAAGGCAATGGTGCAAATTGACTTGGAACAACCGAATCAAGATTTGCAGTTGAACGACCGACCAAACCGAGGTTCAAATCCCGATCCGGCATATTTCAACACACAACTTCAACTGTTAAACAGTGATTCGTTGCTTCGTCGTGTTGTTAAGGAATTAAGCCTTGACAGCAATAAAGAAATTCAACAAATGAAAGGCGAACAGGGCGTATCGGCTTGGAAATCTTTGCTCAAATCAATCGGTTTGGCGAGCGATGACAAGAAAAAGAACGAAAAAGCCGTAGGGGAAGTTGCGCCTTCGCAAACCTCCGAAATTGCTTCAAACGATGATATAGCCGAAGCTGTCCGCCTTGCACCTTATGTTAAAATTCTTAAAGACAGTTTAGGTGTCGAACCTGTCCGCGAATCGCGAGCGACAAATATAGATACACGATTGATTGAGATTTCATTTCAAAATAAAAATCCCGAATTAGCCGCAAATATTGTCAACGGAATTGCCATTGTTTTCACAAAACAAAATCAAGAAAAGCGTTCGGGAAACAGCAAATCATCCAACGAGTTTTTAGACAGTCGCATTTCGAGTTTGAAAGCCGACATTAGAAATGACGAGATTAAACTTGAAAGATTAAAACGCGAATCAGGTATTTTAACACTCAAAGATGAAGAAACGCTGGCACTTAATGCCTTATCGCAATTAAATAAAAATCTTCTCGACGCGCAAAATATTCGCAAAAATGCCGAAGCCGAATATAATTCAGTCCGCAATTCGCCGGACAGCATCAAAGCACGAGCCGAACAATTGATGGCGCGTTATATTACCGAACGCGAAAACGATTTGCGAAATTTTGAAAGTAAAGCGCAGGAAAATCTCTATAATTTGAAGGCGCAAAAGGAACAATTATTAAAAGAATATCAACAGCAAGCCCAAGAAGTCCGCGAAGTTGATTCAAAAATCGAGGTCATCGAAAACGCCGTTTCCAAACGCCGAAACGAAATTCAAAAAGATTTGGAAAATTATCGAACACGGGTTTCCCAGAATATTGTTGACGATCTTCGCACTAAATATTTACAGGCAAAAGAAACCGAGGATAAAATCCAATCGTCATTTGACCAAGAACGCGGCAAAGCTGAGGGTCAAAATCAAGCCGCGATTAGCATTCGTCTGCTTGAACAAAATATGACGACAAATCGCGGATTTTTGGAAAATTTGATGAAACAGCAAAGCGGTAACACGCTTTTGGCGCAAGGCACTGAAAACAACATCAGCGTAACCGAAATTGCAATTCCGTCTGAAACAGCAGTTTCGCCCCGCCGAGTTTCGACCGTGCTTGCTGCTTTATTTTTGTCAACGCTGTTCGGTGCCGGTCTCGCCCTATTCCTCGAATATCTTGATGACACCGTGCGTTCGACCGAGGAAGTAGAAAGTCTTCTTCAACTTCCCGCGCTTGCCGCAATTCCGGCGATTGATTCGACGCAAAAACGTCGGCTTTTGCTTGTCGGTTCCACTGAAGATACAGATTCAAAGAAAGGTTCTTCACTGTTGATTCACCAAGATTCGCGTTCGTCATTGGCGGAAGCGTATCGTCAACTTCGGACTTCAATTTTGCTTTCAACCGCGGGACACGCACCCAAATCTTTGCTCGTAACTTCGAGTTTGCCGGCTGAAGGAAAGACGACAACTGCGGTAAACACTGCAATTTCATTGGCGCAGACGGGCGCAAAAGTTTTGATTATTGATGCAGATATGCGTCGTCCGCGCCTTCATTCGGTTTTTGAAATAAGCAACGCGCAAGGTTTAAGCACAATGCTTTCAAGCGAATTGTCGGAAGACGAAATGCTCGACATCATTCAATATGATGAATCGGCAAAATTGCATTTGCTTCCGTCCGGACCTGTTCCGCCGAATCCGGCAGAACTAATCGGTTCGGAACAGATGGCATTTTTGCTCAAATCAATGCAAGGACAATTTACGCACGTTGTCGTTGATTCACCACCGATTGCTTCATTTACCGATGGTGTTTTGATTGCTTCGATGGTTGATGGTGTAATTTTGGTGGTTCACTCGGGCAAAAGTTCACGGCAGGTCATCAAGCGTTCGCGTCAATTATTGCAAGACATTGGAGCAAAGATTTTCGGTGTTGTATTGAACAACGTCAATCTTCGTTCGCAAGATAATTATTACTATTATCAAAGCTATTATCATCGTTCAAATTACAATACCGACGACGAGGAATAGTTAAAAAAGTAAAAAGTAAAAAGTAAAAAGGCAAAATTTGTCTTTTTACTTTTTTTTGAGAAATTTTTTACGAGTAAAATGGAAAGTCAGACAAAAGTTTTAGTTACGGGAGCTGGCGGATTTATTGGCAGTCATCTTGTAACCTACTTAAAAAACAAAGGCTATTGGGTGCGCGGTGTTGATATAAAATTTCCTGAATTTGGCGTATCAAACGCAGATGAGTTTGAAATTTTAGATTTGCGGCGTTGGGATAATTGTCTTCAAGCAACGCGCAACATTGAAGAAGTTTATGCGCTTGCCGCTGATATGGGCGGAATGGGTTTTATTTCTGCAAACAACGCGCAAATTCTTTACAATAATTCATTGATGAATTTGCACACAATCGAAGCCGCCAAGACAAACGGTGTAAAGCGTTATCTTTATTCGAGTTCGGCTTGCGTTTATCCCGAATATTTACAAGAAGATGCAAACGTAACTCCGCTAAAGGAATCGGATGTTTTTCCTGCTCAACCACAAGATGCTTACGGGTGGGAAAAATTATTTACTGAAATCTTGTGCAAATATTTTCGGGAAGATTTCGGTATTGAAACTCGGACGGTTAGATTTCATAATGTGTTCGGTGAAAAAGGAACATGGGAAGGCGGACGCGAAAAAGTTCCGGCGGCTTTGTGTCGTAAAATTGCCTTTGCAAAACTAACCGGAAATAGCGAAATAGAAATTTGGGGCGATGGCAAGCAAACACGTTCATTTTGTTATATCAACGATTGTTTGGAAGGGATTTATCGTTTGATGCGTTCGGATTTTCACAAACCGATAAATTTAGGACAAGATCGGATGATTTCAATAAATGAACTTGCCGACATTATCGCCGCAACTGCCGGAGTAAATATCACTAAAAAACATATTGACGGACCCCAAGGCGTGCGCGGCAGAAATTCCGACAACAATTTATTGCGTGAAACTTTGGGTTGGGAGCCGGAAATTTCGCTCGAAGAAGGTTTAAAAATTACTTACGAATGGATTGAAGCGGAAGTCCGAAGAAGTTTGGCTTTGTCGGAACAAGGAGCAGTAGCGACTCAATAATTCAATGAGTTTTCAGAACAAAAAAATCTACGTTGCCGGCGCAAACGGAATGGTCGGCAGTTCGATTGTCAACGAATTAATAAATAAAAATTGCGGAAATCTTCTTACCCCGGCTTCGTCCGAATTAGATTTAACGCGGCAGGCGAAAGTTGAAAAATTTTTCGGGCTAGAAAAGCCTGAAATAGTTATAGTTTCGGCGGCAAAGGTCGGCGGGATTTTGGCAAACGATACATTTCGAGCTGAGTTTATTTACAAAAACTTGATGATTGAAGCCAATATAATTCAATCTGCTTTTGAAAATGGCGTTGAAAAACTCATATTTTTGGGAAGTTCTTGCATATATCCGAAATTTGCGCAACAACCGTTGAAGGAAGAAGAATTACTGTCTGGTTATTTGGAATTTACGAATGAACCTTACGCTATTGCAAAAATTGCCGGAATTAAGCTATGCGAAAATTATTATCGGCAATACGGATGCAATTTCTTTTCGGTTATGCCGACAAATCTTTACGGTGCAAAAGACAATTTCGATTTGCAAAATTCGCACGTTATTCCGGCATTGATTCGAAAATTTCACGAAGCTAAACTGAATAAAATGGAAAAAGTCGAGCTTTGGGGAACGGGAAAACCGCGACGCGAATTTCTTTTTGTTGATGATTTAGCGAAAGCGGTTGTTTTTTTGATAGAAAAAACAAATGCAGCGGATTTATACGAAAAAGGAATTTCGCATCTCAACATCGGAACAGGCGAAGATATTGAAATCATCGAAGTTGCGCGTTTAGTTAAAAAAATCGTTGGTTTTGATGGAGAAATCGAAAACGATACGACAAAGCCCGACGGAACACCGCGAAAATTAATGGATGTTTCGCGGATAAACGATTTGGGCTGGAAACACAAAATATCTTTAGAAGAAGGTTTGCGAAAAACTTACGATTGGTATTTACATAATTAATCTTTGGACTTTGAAAATCAAAAATCGAAGGTCAAAAATCAAAGTTCAAAGTTCAATAAATTGTTATGAAAAAAGCACTTATAACCGGCATTACAGGTCAAGACGGCAGTTATCTGACCGAGATTTTGCTCGAAAAAGGTTATGAAGTTCACGGCATAATGCGAAGGTCGAGTTCGTTTAACACAGGACGAATCAATCACCTTTACGAAAACCGCGAAATCTTAAATCGCAAATTGTTTTTGCATTACGGGGATTTGATTGATGCCAGCAGTTTGAATCGGCTTTTAGAAAAAATTGAGCCGGACGAAATTTACAATCTTGCGGCGCAAAGCCACGTTAAAGTTTCGTTTGATGTTCCTGATTACACGGC
>CALMEH010000669.1 GCA_937863115.1 uncultured Acidobacteriota bacterium | reverse complement strand
TACTTGAAAAACCGCATAATTTTACAACTCCGAAACGAAAATTATTGAATAACTTTACGCTAAAATCTACAACAAATCAACAAGTTTGCCAAAAATTGGAGCGCGGGCATCTCTGCCCGCCGCCGTTCGAGCGTAGCGACGAACGGCGAAAATGCCCGATTATCTTAAAACTTTTCAGATAGTCGGGCGTGTCGCGCCTTGTTCTCGCAAAGCCTCGAACGCGCGAGCAGGCAGAGATGCCCGCGCTCCAATTTTTGCGCTTCAATTTTAGAAACGAATTTTAATGCCGCCGTTAAAAATCCGTCCTTCGGTGTGCGTGTAGATTTCGGCGAAGGTTGGCGCGTTGTGCGGCGGGAAAACTACTTGGCTGTAACGGCTTTGGCGAACGTCGGTGAGGTTTTCGGCGTTGATGAAAAGCGAAAATTTGCCGAAGGTTTTTTCCGCGAAAAGTCCGACTTCGAGAAAGTCTTTGGTGCGAAAACCGTTGCTTAGGAATTGTTTGCCCGAATAATAGCTTTCGATTCCGGCTTTGAAATTTTCGTGTTTTTCAAAGACGAGCGTCGCGTTGACCTTGTGTTTCGGCAAGAGCGGGAGAAATTGATTTCCGGCTAAATATTCGGCTTTTGCGCTGGTGAATGTGTAGCCGAAGAAGAGTTTGGTGATGTGATACGAAAAACGCGCGTTGGTTTCAAATCCGACGCTGGTTATCGGTTTTCGGGCGTTTGAAAAATTGTAAAATCCGTTCGCATTTTGTTCCAACACGAGCGGATCGTCAATTTTCGTGTAGAAAAACATCTGATTGATGTTGTAAGAGAAATTTTCGCCGATTGATTTGCGGTAATTTACGTCGAAAGTGCCGCCGATACTGCGTTCGGCTTGCAGACGGTTGCCGATTGGCAAAACATCTTCAAAGAGCAGAGTTTCCGCGTCTTCGGTAAAAATGCTCGGCGTTTTGTAGCCGAATCCGAAGCCGACACGACTTGTCAGATTGTCGTTGAATCTGTAAAGAAATGACACTCGTGGCAAGGCAAACACGCCGTAAACTTTGACAAGATCAAGACGAAATCCGGCTTCAAGCGAAAATTTATTCGTAATATCAACGCTGTCCTGAACATATCCGCCAAATGTCGTGCGCGTTTCGTCGCGTTTGGTAAAGGTGGAATTATCTTCGCGGAATTGGTCATAAACCGCATTGAATCCGAATATGAGTGCATGATTTTTTATCGGTTTGAAGTATGCAATATCAGTGTAAGAATTAAATTGCCGACCTTTGAAAAGATAATCGGGTGTGGCAATCTCGCGGTCGTAAAAAGCGAAACTTTGTTTGACGTTTAACTTGCTTGAGCCGGAAAATTCGCGCTCGAAATTAAAAGTCGTGATGTTGCGAAACGAATTATTGTTCTCGAAATATTGATGAAATGTATCAGTTTGCCCGCGAATCGCAAAAATATCGCCGCCTTTGCGTGTTTGGTAAGACGTTGTGTTTCCAACGGTGAAGCGTGTTTTTTCATCAACGTAGAAAAACAGACGCGGATTGATGTTAAAAGAATTCGTGCGCGGAAGTTCGGTAAAATCGTCGTCGTCAACATCGTATTCTTTCTGAAAATTATACGAACCCAAAACCGTGTAGCCGAAACGATTTATTTTCTGCGAACGAAACGCCGAAATATCTGTTCCAAGCGCGGACGTTTGATTGAAAATCAGCGAAATTACAGGTCTTTCTTGTGGCTCTTTGCTGATAAAATTAACGACTCCGGCAATCGCACCGCTTCCGTAAAGCGTCGCCGAAGGTCCTTTGATAATCTCAACTTGTTTCAAATCGAGCGGCGGAATTTCTAAGATTGACAAACTTCCAGAAAAGCCGCCGAATGCGGGAAAACCGTCTTTCAAAATTTGCGTGTAACGTCCGTCAAGCCCTTGAATTCGGACGCTCTGCGTATTTGACGTGGCGGAAGTTTGTTGGACTTGAATGCCCGTGCTTTCGTGCAAAACCATCGAAACATTGCCCGGACGCATATTGATTTTTTCGTCAACTTCTTCCTCGTCAATCGCTTCAACCCGCGTCGGTTCGTCGTCAATCGTGCGTCCTGTGCGCGTTGAATTTACGGTAACTTCGCCGAGATCGTTGTTGATGTGCAGAAAAACGATTTGTTCGTTCTGTGCGGCAAGCGGAAACGTCAATTTCAGTTCGACAGTTTCAAATCCGGGCGACGAAATAACGATAATCTGTTCTCCGTTTGGAATGTTTTTTAATTCGATTTGTCCGTTAGCATCGGTTTTGCCGACGATTTCCGTATCTTTCACCAAAACTTCCGCTTCGGCGACATTTGTTTTAGTTTCTTCGTTATTAACTGT
>CALMEH010000668.1 GCA_937863115.1 uncultured Acidobacteriota bacterium | reverse complement strand
TCGGCGAAAGCGGCGGCGGGAAGTCTTCGTTGATAAAGTTGATTCAAAGACTTTACGATCCGACGGAAGGCGAGATTTTGTGGGACGAAACCGATTTGCGCGACGCAAAACTCGACAGTTTGAAACAGCAAATCGCGCTTGTAACTCAAGAAACCGTTTTGTTTAACGATACGGTTCGATACAATATTTCCTACGGCAACCCAAACGCTTCGGGTGAAGAAATTTCCGAAGCCGCAAAAATCGCTTTTGCTGATGAGTTTATCCGCGAATTGCCCGAAGATTACGAAACGCTTGTCGGCGAACGCGGAATTTTCTTGAGCGGCGGTCAACGCCAACGCCTTGCAATCGCCCGCGCAGTTTTGACGAACGCGCCGGTTTTGATTTTGGACGAAGCGACATCTGCGCTCGATGCCGAAAGCGAAAGATTAGTCCAAAAAGCTCTCGCAAATTTGATGAAAAACAAAACATCAATCGTCATCGCGCACCGACTTTCAACCGTTCGCAAAGCCGATAAAATCGTTGTTATCGAACGCGGACAAATCAAAGAAACCGGAACGCACAACGAATTATTAGCAAAAAACGGAATTTATAAACGGCTTTATGAATTGCAGTTTGCTGAAGAAGAATTTTTAGAAACAAATATATGAAATCAATGACCGGATTCGGACGTGGACAAGTTTCGAGTGAAAACTTTGAAATTTCCGTTGAAATTAAAACAGTAAATAATCGCTTTTTGGATTTGAATTTGCGGCTTTCGCAAGAACTGAACACGATTGAAGCTGATGTTAAACGACTAATTCAATCGCGGCTTGTGCGCGGAAGAGTTGACGTTAATTTTCAGTATGAACGCACGAACGAAATTGTTTATGAACTAAATCGTCCGCTGATTGCTGGCTATGTTTCAGCAATGAAGAAGTTACAAACCGAATTTTTACTTTCAGGCGAGCCGGATTTAAATGTTATTGCGCGTTTGCCGAATGCCCTTCAGCCGAAAAAAGAAGATTTAAGCGAAGAATTTACACTTGCCGTAAAAACTGCGCTCAACAACGCGCTCGACGAACTCGAAAAAATGCGCGAAGTTGAAGGCGACTCGTTGAAAACCGAACTTTTTTTCCGCCTTTCCGAAATCGAAAATCATCTGCCGCGCATTGAATCCGAAAGCTCAAAAGTTGCCGAGGAATATCAAATTCGTTTAACGAAAAAACTTAAAGATTTTCTTGCAAAAAGTGAATCGCAAATCGAACTCGATCAAGGCAGACTCACCCAAGAAGTCGCATATTTGGCGGACAGAAGCGATATTTCCGAAGAAATTATGCGCTTGAAAAGCCATATCGAACATTTTAGAAATATCTCCGAAGGCGAAAAAGACACCGGCAAACAACTCGATTTTTTGACTCAAGAATTAAACCGCGAAGCCAATACAATCGCCTCAAAAACTAATAATTTAACCGTTAAAGAGTCGGCTTTAGCCATCAAAAGCGAGATTGAAAAAATCCGTGAACAAGTTCAAAATGTGGAATAGTCAGTTGTTGGTTGCCAGTTGTCCGTTGCTAATAGAAAATTAATTGACAACTGACATCGAACAACTGACCAATTTATGAAAGGAAATTTAATTATCATCAGTTCACCGTCAGGTGGCGGAAAAGGCACTTTAATAAAGGAAATACTGAAAACTGTTTCAAATATCGGTTATTCGGTTTCATACACAACGCGAACAATGCGCGAGGGCGAAGAAAACGGACGGCATTATTTTTTTGTCAGCCGTGAAAATTTTGAAGAATTAATCGAAACCGGAGAATTTTTGGAATTTGCGACCGTTCACGGAAATTATTACGGAACGTCCATCAAACAAATCGCAGGCGAAATCAACCTCGGCAGGGATATTATTTTGGAAATTGATGTTCAAGGCGCGGCAAGCGTTAGAAAAAAGATGACCGAAGCCGTCAGTATTTTTATTTTGCCGCCTTCGTTTGATGTGCTGAAACAGCGTTTGACGGCGCGGGCAACCGAAAAAGCCGAAGATTTGAATTTGCGACTGCAAAACTCTTTGGGCGAAGTCAATCGTTACACGGAATTTGAATACATTGTCATCAACGACAGTGTTGAACGAGCCGCACAAGACATGTCACGCATAATTTTTGCCGAAAGACTTCGACGCATTAGACAAGAGGACTCGATTCGCGCTATTCTAAGTAGTTTCGATGTATAAAATATCGTAACTTGGAGAACCAGCAAATTATGACAGAAACGAACGAAGAGTTTGTCGAAGAAACACTAGAAGAAACGAACCAAACGCCCCCGGAAATTGATTCAAAGTATCGTATGATTATCTTAGCCGCACAACGCAGCAAACAACTGCAGCGTGGCGCAAATCCGCGTGTTGACGCAGACCCGCGCAAAACAAAATCAACCAGAATTGCCTTGCGTGAGATTGATGAAAAGAAAGTTAATTTCGAGATTTTAAATTAGTTTTGGTTCAGCCTTTCGGCAACAATCGTTACCGAAAGGCTGAATTACATACTTTCCATTCTCTATATTTTCGCTCGGTTTCCCGCGCTTCACGTTCAAAAGGAATGTCGTAATATGCCATCGAGCGCGAAAACGCATCGAATCTTTTGAAGCCACGCAGATTTCGCCAATAATCACGCAAATAAATAAACAAAAACCCGAAAAAACCTTCGCGTCGGTATTGCAAAACGTGAACGATTTCGTGAACGGCTAAAGATGAGTTAATACGCAAGTTGTCTGTTTCACTTCGCCAAAAATTTTCGGGAAAGATAAAAATTCGTTTGCCGAAAGTAATGCCTTCAATTCTGAAAAGCCGTGTAAAAATTTTTGTAAAAGTTCCGCCGTAAAAAACGATTTCCGGCAAACCGAAACTGTCATCTGAAAGATGTTCCGCGAAGAATTGTTCAATTTTTCGATGAGCGTTTTTCGATAATTTCATATTTAAGTTGTCGGCGAAACAAAAAAGACAGGAAAGGCATATAAAAAGTTCTAACGTCTTTCAAATGTAACACAAACTTTTTTTAATTGTTCATACGTTTTCTCGAATGGCTGAACAATTTCCACACAATTAACTAACCTCTCAAAATTCCAAATCGAATCACATTCCTTTATAATTCGGTCCGCCGCCGCCTTCGGGCGTTACCCAATTTATGATTTGATACGGATCGGCAATGTCGCAGGTTTTGCAGTGGACGCAGTTTGAAAAATTGACTTTTATTTCGCGTCTGCCGTTTTTTTCTTCCATTTCATAAACCGCCGCCGGACAAAATTTCTGACATGGATTGCCGTATTCTTCGGCGCAAGTTGTCGCGCAGATTTCCGTATCCAAAATATGCAGATGCGAAGGTTGGTCTTCGTCGTGTGATACGCCTGCATGAAAAACGTCCGTAACCTTGTCAAAAGTCAACGCTTTATCGAATTTCAAATCTGGATAACGTTGCGTGGAATCATCGCCTTTGTAATCGAAGCTTTTGAGTTTTTCCATTCGTTCATAACCCGCAACGTGATATTCCATCGGCATAAAACCCCACGCAAGTCCGCCTGTTACAAACTGCATTCCGGTATTTATTAACGCCGACCAACGCCCTTTTTGAAACGCGCCGTGAAAATTTCTGACCGGATGAAGCTCGTCGTAAATCCAACTCATATTTACTTTTTCGGTGAAATTCTTGAGCGTTTTAGAAGTAAAATCATCGTGGTCAAAACACATCAAAATCGTTTCTGCCGCAAGCATTCCCGATTTCATTGCGGTATGAATTCCTTTAATTCGCTGACCGTTCAAAAACGAAGCGCAATCGCCGACGAGTAAAACGCCATCTGCGTAGAGCTGTGGCATCGTGTGCCAACCGCCCGCGTTTATTGACTTTGCGCCGTATTTGAGCATTTTCCCGCCAGCGAG
>CALMEH010000667.1 GCA_937863115.1 uncultured Acidobacteriota bacterium | reverse complement strand
TTCAAAAATCGCAGGAAGTCAAAGAAGAAAACTTTCGCGCCTTTCGCGGAATGGCGGAAATCGCACTACGCGAAGGCAAAATCGCCTACGTCATTCATCATTTTTCCGCCGCTTTTCGCTTTGCCGACACAACCGCACTGCGCCGCTGGACAAACGGCGAAACCGAATATTTTTCGCGTCTGAACTCAGATGAAGAATATATGGATTTGGAAATCAGCCGCATAAAATTTCTCGAAACGCTCGAAAACACAAAGAAATCCACGCTCCGCATCGCCTTTTTCGGATTTCCCGCGATACTTTTCGGAGTCATTACATCGGAAAATCTAGTCGCCAACATCGGTTGGGCAATTTCTTCAATCGCGCTCACCATTTGGGGCGGCGTGTCTTTGAGCAGAAAAGTTTTCAGCGAACGCATTCCTTTTGAATTGCTTGATGAAGACGAATAATAAATCACATTACGCGATTTAATTTTAGCCCGATTCATCGGGCTTTCCGCGTTTCGCGGCATTTAGCCACGTTGCTTTAGCTCGTGGTCAAGTGTTTGAAATTTGATTAAAGGGCGTTTTAACGTCCTTTTGCTTTTGGCTTAAGCCGATTGAAAGCACGTTAAAACGCGCTCGGAAATCAATATTTGATTAAAACCACGCCATAAATAACGTGGCTAAAAGCCGCGAAACGCGGAAAGCCTCGTGAACGAGGCTGAAATCGCACAATCTAATAATATGTAATTGTTCGATATTCAATCCGAGCGGGTTTGAGAACTTCTTTACCTTTTTTAATTTCTACTTTGAAATAAGTTCTTTTGGTCCAATTTCCTTGTTTATCTAAAGTTTCGTTTTTGATGATGTGTTTTTCTTTGCCGACAGGTTTTTCATAAAGAATGAAATCAGTCCATTCAATTTCATAACCTTTTGCATCGAAAACGGTCAGATATTTTTGATTCAATTCACCCTTATCAGTATAGGCGAGTTTTTCCATCCGATTTCCGCTGTAATTATAAACATAGCGCATACCTTCCTCGCCCGTATTGTAAATCATCTGCATTTCAGCTAATTTTCCGTCCGTGAATTTGTATTCGTATTTGTAATCATAACGCGGGTCGGGCGTGTTTTTTTTGACAACGGTTTCCGTTTGGGAAGTTTCAAGGGAAATAGTCGTTTTTGTATCTCCTATAGTCTGACGCTTCGCCGCTCTGAAGCCGTCAATGTAACCATAAACTGTTACCGCATACGGGTCGCCGGTCGCATCGAAATAGACTTCCTTTGTGAAATTTCCTTTTTCGTCAAATTCTGAAATACCGCTAAAATGCCTGCCTTTGTAAATATCGATTTCCGTGAAAATTTCCATTTCTTCGATAACCGTTTTAACTTTACCGCGAAGATTTCCGTCTTGTGCGTCCGAAGTCAATTTAGTAGCAACGGGTGTTTGCGGCAGAGGTTTCGGCGTATTATCTTCGATTTGCTTAATTATTTTTGGACTGAATTTTGTTTGAGCAAAAGCGAAACCCGAAAATAACGACAAGAGTAAAATGATGACAGCGATTTGTTTCATAGTTTTTTAGAATATCCGAAAAAATATTTGAGCGCAAAAAAACGCGAACAAATAATGCCCGCGTATTTGTTTTTGGTTATTTTAATTTACTTGCTGATTGTCGCCTTTTTTGTTTTGGTTTCTTTCACGGCTTTCGGTGTTTTTGCTTTAGTCGTTATTTTTTTTCCACACCTTTATCACAGGCAAGACTTCTCTCGCATCTCTTACTTCTCCTGCATCTGCTTTTTCCTGCTGAGAAGACATTTTATTTCGAGTATTTTCTTCCTGAGACAGCGATTTACTTTCGAGTGCTTTTTTCGTGAGGCAATTCGGATGGTTGACTTTACGGTGTGTCAAACATAAAATAATCTGCAAGTTTGAATAATGTTGTCAGCATAGACTGACAGATTTTTTTTGTCGTGTAAGCAATGGGAATTGTTTCCAGGTTAGCCGTCGTAAGCGG
>CALMEH010000666.1 GCA_937863115.1 uncultured Acidobacteriota bacterium | reverse complement strand
AAAGCGTGAGTTAATCGCGCTTTTTTTCATTTTAGGAATTGAATCAAGAAAACAATTTGAAAATTGCGGCGGCTTTTTGTTCGGGTTCGGTTATTGCTTTAGGCAGATACGGTTCGAGAACAAGTATTATAGATTGTAAACCGTTAAAAATCGTGTGAAGTATAACACACGGCAAAAGACTATCGGTTTTGACACGGATAAGAGTTAAAATCAAACTCAGAAGACAGATCATCAAAATCGTTCCCGGGCTTCCCCAATATTGCGGAACGTGAACGAGTGCAAAGAAAAATGTTACCAGAACAACTCCGCCCGAAACACCGAAAGTTCGCTGAAATGCCGAATACATCACGCCGCGATAAATAACTTCTTCAACCAAAGGCGCGGTAAATGTTGCGAGAAAAGCAACAACCAGCGTTGTTGTGTATGAACTTCGCAAAAGTCTGAGCATTTCATTGTCTTGTTCAGGTAGAAAATGAGAAACAACCCCCGCGACTGTGAAAAATCCGACGATTATCAGAGGGTAATAATACCAGCGAAAATTTCCATTCGACCAACCGAGAGTTTCAAAAAAAGGGTAGCGTTTAAAGCCTGTAACAACAAACCAACACAAGATGAGCGTGAAGATATGTGCCGGAAATACAGAAATTATTTGAATCAAAACCGCAGTCGTATCGTTTTTTAGAAACTCGGTCAATCCGGTATTATCGGAAAATGAGATACCTTTTTGCATCGCATATGGCATCACAAAAACCGCAGGAACCAAAGCAATCATCAAAATACTGAAAATCCAAGTTCCGAAAGCAATCCAACTGTTCCAGGGTGGATTGTTCGGCGTTGGCGGCATTAATTCTTGCTGTTGTTCGTATTCGGCAAGCTCTTTCCATTCCGGCGAGTTGTAATCTACATTTTCGATTTCTTCGTTTAGCACGAGAAAAGTTTAACGAAATAAGTTCCAAGTTCCAAATTTGGTTTTTCATAAAACTTTGAACTTTGAACTTTGAACTTTGAACTTGATAGTGCTAACCTAAAATCCCGTGAAGCCACACGGAAAAAATCCTAAACAAAAAGTCTATGTCATAATTCCGGCGCGTTTGCATTCGACGCGGTTGGCTGGGAAACTTTTGCTTGATTTGCACGGGAAACCTTTAATTTTGCACACCGTCGAACAAGCGAAAAAAGCCCGAAATATCGAAAAAGTTATTGTTGCAACCGATAGCGAACAAATCTTTAAGGTCGTCGAAGCAAGCGGAAATATTGCCGTAATCACTTCCGAAGATCATCAAAGCGGTTCGGACAGAATTACCGAAATTGCCGAAAATTTGCCAGAGAATTCGATTATCGTCAATGTTCAAGGCGATGAACCGACGATTTCGCCGCAAACAATCGAATCGGCAGTCGAAGCGATTTTGTCCGATGATTTGATTGATATTTCGACAACTTGCGAAAAAATTTCTAATTTGAATGATATTTTATCGCCCGATGTCGTCAAAGTCGTAACTGACAAAAATGATTTCGCGCTTTATTTTTCGCGTTCGCTGATGCCGTTTCCGCGTGAAGCCGTAAAAAAATACGGAAGTTTGGAAACCGCTCTGCAAACGGATAAAAATTTGCTTGCGCTTTATCGCAAACACACCGGACTTTACGTTTATCGCCGCGAATTTTTGTTGAAATTTACAAAATTTAATCAAACAAATTTAGAGAAAACCGAAATGCTCGAACAACTTCGCGCATTAGAAAACGGCGCAAAGATAAAAGTCGTCGAAGTTTCGGAAAGTTCGATTGGCGTTGATACGGCGGAAGATTTCGAGCGTGTTAAAATATTGTTGGAAAAATAAATAATGCAAGATTGGATTGGATTAATATTTTTTATTCTGTTGATTATCGGCGCGATTGTCGGGCTGAAAATGTTGGCAAAACCAAAAACGCGCACCGAAGAAGAATTTGAACGCGGCGCGGCGGAAAGCGTTTCGATGTTGGGAGCGAGTATGAACGCGCTCCAAGAATTAATGAATCCGGCAGAAGCCAAAGCTAAAGAAGTGCAAACGCAAATGAAAGAAGGCAGATATATGAAAAAGAAACGCGAAGGCAAAGCGAACGATGATGAATCGGAATAATTTAAAATTTGCATCTGTCTGGAAAAGAGCGACTGCACTGGCGATTGATATTTTCATTGTGGTTACGATGTTTAGTTTGCTGATTGCGTTTTTAAATTGGATTTTGGGGATTCCGATAGAATATTCATTTTTTGAAGGTCGCGGCATTTCCGTAGAAATGAATGAATATGTCAAGCAAAATTTTATGAAACTCGTTGTGATTTATTCGCTGGCGAAACTTTTTATCATTGGATTTTATTTCATCGGACTTGAAAGCAGTCGTTGGCAGGCAACAATCGGCAAACAGATTTTAGGAATCAAAGTCGGCGATTTTGAAGGAAAAAGAATTTCAATCGGAAAAGCATCTGTCAGGCTTTTCGGTAAATTTATTTCAGGACAAATTTTATTAATCGGCTATTTAATGGCGTTTTTTACAGAGAAAAAACAAACTTTGCACGATTTTCTGGCAAAAACTTTCGTGTTTGAAAAATAAAGAGGAAAAAAGGGATGACAAAATATATTTTCGTAACAGGCGGCGTGGTTTCGAGTTTGGGGAAAGGTTTGGCGGCGAGTTCGCTTGGATGCCTTTTGGAGGCGCGGGGAATGAAGGTTCAGATGATGAAACTCGATCCGTATATCAATGTTGATCCGGGAACGATGTCGCCGTTTCAGCACGGCGAATGTTATGTTAC
>CALMEH010000665.1 GCA_937863115.1 uncultured Acidobacteriota bacterium | reverse complement strand
AAAACTTCTCGCACAATATCCGGCACATTTCTGTTCTGAAAAACCCGGCCATCCCGATTCAACCTCAAAGTCCAAAACCAGGGCACGACTTTCATTTGAAAATCACTAAAAATCGCCGCACCTTTACCGTCTTCAAGAAGAAAAGTTCCCGCGTGCCGAAATTCGCTGATAACGCCATTGATAACGCGTTCCGATTTGTCAGTGAGTTTGATAAAAACATTTGCCTTCTCACCAATCAAAGCATCAAGCTGAATGTCGTGATTTACGGAGTGCATCGTCAAATCAAACTCAAACAGTTCCGAAACCGCCTCGCTGCCTTCAAAACCTTGCAAAAGTAAAACATCTTTCCCCAACCGCGTCTCCACGCGGATCATCCGATTGTCTTGTGTGTAGTTTTCCATATTTTTAATAAATTTAGCGATGCTTTAGCGTCATCCTAAACACAAGTGCCTCTGAAAGCTTGGTTTCATCCTCTAAAATATAAACGTCATTCTTTTCTATACGTGGCACAAGGTCGCGTTCATAAATTTCTATATCGGGCGATTCTTCAGTTATCTTTCTGTTTTTAACGGAATCTTCAACAATCGATTCCTTCAATGGCAATTTGGAAGCGATAAAAATAAGTTGTTCATTACCC
The DNA here is from genome assembly GCA_937863115.1 of uncultured Acidobacteriota bacterium. Taxonomy (GTDB): domain Bacteria; phylum Acidobacteriota; class Blastocatellia; order Pyrinomonadales; family Pyrinomonadaceae; genus CALMEH01. The sequence goes on along the minus strand of CALMEH010000665.1, from coordinate 4,735 downwards.
GGATTTGCGTCAAATTTCACTCCTCCATTGTCGGGTAAATAATAAGGGGTTTTAGGAAAAACTTGATTTGATTGATTTTCTGCCGGAAAAATTACACGTTTAGTTCCTGTTGTGCCATTGTTGATAACTGTCAGATAGCCTGTAAAATTAAGCCAAAATTGCACTCGAATACAATCACCGCTCCGGAAAATAGTAGTCGGTGCAACTCGCACGAAATTCTTCTTACAACCAATTTGTCGCTCAAACCAAATTTTCATCCCAGGCTTTCCAACACTTCTAATCGGCGTGGGAGATTTGCTTAGCGTTGGCGTTTTTTTTATTCCGCCGCCTTGAGGTTTAATACCTCCTATCGGAGTTCTTGTCTGTATCGGAGTGTCTTCGCCAATGCCACCGCGTCCATAAATTTCAAACTCTTCCTTTGCTGAATTGGTTTTTACTTGTGCAAAACCAAAGGCAGCAAAAATCACTAAACAAACTGCAAATAAACATTTTTCTTTCATATTTTTCCTCCAAGTTGGGTTTCTAAATCATTTTTCCGCTTGTGCTTTTTTCTCGACAAAGGCTAATGTTAAATTGGAATTCGAACCAGGCAAAGCAAGCGGATTTTGTTGAAAATTCGTGGCTTTCTGAACACCGGTGCGGGCAAATACAAAAAGTTCTCCGGCAGTAATCAGATTATCACCATTCACATCGGCTTTACCTTTCAGCCCATCCAGCAATGCCCAAGTAAATACGCCGTGATTTCCCCATTTTGCAGACTCTTGCGATACTTCATTGACATCCGCCGAGGTAATGATGGCGCGTCCAGTTTGTCTAAATAGCTGATTGGTCAAATAAAAATTAGAAATGTTATTTTCATCGTCTTTCTGCACCAAATCTCTGCCGGTAACCAGCGATTTTGACTTTTGATTGATGCCTGCGCTATGACAAGTATCAAGCAACATGATTACTCTTTTGGCAACTACCTGTGTATCGAGAATTTGCTTTAATTCGCCCATCGGAAAAGCGGTTTTCGCCATATCAACAACTTTTGTATCATTGAAGAGAAAATACAAATTTTGCGGCGCAAGCGGGTCAGGGGCACCGTGTCCGGCGATAAAGATAAACACCAAATCTTCGCTCCGGGCGCGTTGCGCCATGTCCAGCAAAGCCGCACGAACGGAAAGTAAAGTTGCATCACGATTAACCAGCAATTTCATATCGCCCGATGCAAAACTTCCACCCGCCGGGGTTTTCAAAAACTCGGCAATAGCCAGCGCGTCATCATCGGCAAAATTCAGATTTCGCAAGCCGGCATCAGTGTATTGATAGTCCGAAACACCAACAATAACCGCAAATTTCCGACCGTAAAATTTTTGAGCTTTGTCGTTCACGGTGGCAGGCTTTTCAATAACCGCTTTTTTGTCACCTAAAATCAACAAATAAGAGGCGTAATATTCGCTTTTTTTTTTGTCTGCCGCCCAAATTTCAATAACATTTTTGCGGGGAAAAAGTTAATAACCGCCGAGACGGTCTTCGCGTCTCCCGCAATGAACGATTTTGCCCTGTCCGTCAAGTTTTTTATCACATCCGCGATTGATGCCGCTACCATTGAGCGTAACAATGATTTTGCCGTAATCAATCCCAGAAGCAAACGGCTCAAGAACTCGAAACTTCATTGTCGGAACATCTTTTGCCGATAAACGAACTATGGGCGTAGTGTAAGTTGTCGCTGAAATTTCGGGAAACTCCAAAACAAACGGGGCGCGTGATGAAGTTTCGGTTTGAGCCTTAACTAATCCCAACAAAAAAATTGTAAAAAAGGCTGAAAATTTGAATAATCGAGTCCTCATAAAATCAAACAAACCTATATTTCACCGCGAAAATTTAAGATTACACTCGTTTTTCGCGGCGAAAAATTAAACATTAGAACTAACTACGGTTTAGCCGTAGTGGTTGTGGTTACGGTTTTGACATTCAAAACCGGCGAGGCACTCCAGTTCAATTCTCCTGCCTCTTGCATAAAGTCATAAATCGAACTCATGTTCGGTGGAAGTGCGCCGGCGTTTAGTTGCTGGTATAAAGCCACATATTCCTTCAAAGTTTTGACAATTTCGGTAATGTTATTAGTTGACCGCCCGTTCATTTGAGTCAACGCATAATACAAACGCGATTGCGGATTGGCATTACGCTTGTCAAATTCAATCGCTTTGCCGAACATTTGCAACGCTAGTTCTCTTTCGCCCGACTTGCGAGCCGTTAATTTTAAGACTCTGCCGTAATAAAAATAAGTCAAGGCATCGTCGGAGCGAATGGCTAACGATTGATTTAAGTTGCGTGCCGAAAGTTTATACATATCGTAATAAAATGCCACAATACCGTTGTCGCGTTTGAGAATTGCCATAATATTCTCAAATTCGCCATCGCCCGCCATAATCTCACCGTTTTGAATTTTCATTTTCAATTCGTCTGCCATTTTCTCTTGATTTTTGCTTAAACGATTGGTCGTAACGGTTGTGTTTCTGTCTAGGGAAAGTGATTTTCCGCGTAAATTGGTTGCTCCTAATGTCGTTCGGGCAAGTGCTGAAGAATCTGCATTTTTAACCCAAGCGTCAACAGTTTTACGTCTTTCTTCGGAACGCTTACGGTCGGCAAATTTGTCAAGCTCAATACGCGGATCTTCGATTGCTACAACTTTGAGCGTATCGTAAAAATTTTGCGCTTCTTTGACATCGTAATTGCGTTTAAGCATATAATCCAACGCCAGTTTATCGGCTTCATCTTCTTGTGCCAATGCCCATTCAAAGGCTTTTCGGTCAATCAATTTAGCTACAGATTTACCGATAGACGCGCCAAATATTGCCAAATCGCCAATGCCGCCGCCAAGCACTCCGCCAATAACTCCACCGGCGATTGCGCCGAAAATACTGCCGCGCCGTTCTTGTTTTTCGGTTGCATCTTCGATCCATTTGGCGACCATCACATCTTCTTTCCAATGGTCTCGTTCAACGTGAGCAATTTCGTGCGAAAGAATATAGGCGAGTTGCGCTTCATTGTCTATCAACGAAAGCAATCCGGTAGAAACATAAATTGTGCCCGTGGAAAGAGAACGTGCATCAGGCATGGGATTTACCGTAATTTTAAAGCCGTAACGCTTTTCGGAATTTGCCGGAACCAGCGATTGCCCAACCCGATTTACAAAATCTTGCGCGGTCAGATTGTCGTAAAGCGTATCATTGTTTCGGGGCAGTTTGTCCCCTGAATTTGTAGTTAGATAGTCGTTTGTATCAAGTGTATTAACCTCGAATGCCACTCTGGCGTGTTCGCGCTGAACATTGCGGAATTCATAATCAACCTCGTCTCTAAATTCAAAATCCTTGTTATATTTGTCGAATGCTTTGGTCAGCGTTTCTTCATATTTACGGACATTTTTCTCAACCCGTTTTTCATCTTTTTGGTTTTGTTTCTCTGCCTTTTTTTCTTCATCTGTTTTCTTTTGTGCGAGAGCAAAGGTTGGCATCATTAACGCCAAAAACACTATGCCTGCAAGAAAATGAATCATTGTTGTTTTTACTTTCATCTTTCAACTTCTCCTTACTATTTGCGATTTATTTTGCGTAATTCAACACACAAATTATGTATGATGACAGATCAATTAATATGAATATACTTTTGGCTTTTATTTCCTTTTCTCCCTCTGATTATCTTTTCTGAAGTTTCAAAATTTTGACCGATACCGTTTCGCTACTGTTGGAATCTTCCGCCAATTTGTCCAAATCGCTTATCAATTCGCTGACTGCGGAAGATGAAATCTTCATTTCTCCGTTTCCATCAGCTAAAACTTCCCGAATACGTCTGACCAATTCTTCTTCTCGTGATGAAGCCCGCACGAAATAAACCATTATTTCGGGAATTGTGTCTTCTAAAATCTTGAAATCAATATGTGGCGGAAACACTTTTTCCGAATCTTTTTTCACCACGTTGTCTTTTCGATTTTGTCTCGGATATGCAAGACTTATATCGCCGCTACCATCCCGCGAAATGATATACAAAAATCCGTCTTGCAAAGATTTCACATTAAATCTGAATTTTTCTCCTTCGGCTAACCGGTAATTTTCTTCCAGCGGCAAAAACTTTCCGTTTTTGCCAATTCCGTATTTTGCAATTTCGATATTTTTTTTCGGCGTTTCATCTTTTTTCGCCAAAGTTGGCGCTGAATCCGGCGAATTGTTTAGCTGAAAAGTGTTTGGGTGAACTGTCGCCATTTCCTGTGTTTTTGCGGGCGTTAGCAAATACCACGCGGAAATTCCGAGCGCGGTTATTAAAATCAAGAAACTTGTGCTGGCGATGGCAAGCGCGATTTGCGGATTATTTTTTTTCGGTTGTGCTTCGTCCGGCTTCGGCAGAAAAACCGGCGTTTCGATTGGTATTTCGATTGGCGTTTCGGGCATTGAAATATCGTCAATCAGATTATTTTGCGACACTTCTTTTTCAATACTTTCGCCAAACAGGGCTTCGGACGAAACTGTGTCTTTGAGTTTGTTTAATTCCGGCGGTTTCGGAATCGGAGTGGAGATTATTTCGCTGATTTCGGGTTGTTTTTCGACTTTTTTTGCGGATTGCCACGCGGGAAGATTTTCTTCCGTTTCGTCAATTAAAGCGTGTTGTTTTCCCAAATCTTCGGAAATTTCAAAGTTTGTGATTTCGCCGAATTTGCTGATACCGTATTCGAGGCTTCGTTTGACTTTGAGGACTT
>CALMEH010000664.1 GCA_937863115.1 uncultured Acidobacteriota bacterium | reverse complement strand
CGTTGTCGCCTGGTTGTCGGTCTTTTCAACCTTGTTTGTCTGAACATTTTTGGCAACTGTTTTAGTTGAAGTTTTTTTATTCGGGCGCGTTCTTTGTGCCTGAGCATCAATCGAACCGCACAATAAAATCGCCGCCATCAAAAACATCAGTTTTATAAAAAACCAATGTCGCCACAGTATTTCTTTAGAAAAATTGAACATAAATAGGTGTTTTTGCATAAATTCCTCCGCTTTCAGAGCGATAAATAAATGCTCCGAAGCTAAATTTGAAAATTGTAAATTTGGTTATTTCTCTCCTTTTGGATTTTCACCGGAAGTTGGATTTGTTTGGTTTTCTGCTCCATTCGGTGCAGACTCGAACTCGTCGGTTGATACATCACCATCCGCAAGCAGTGCAACGCGGGAGAGAGTTTTGCCACTGACGGGTTCAACGCGAAATCTCCAAATAGTAAAACCTGTTCGCAGATTATTGTCGTTTCGCACGGGAGACGAGGGCGAGTCTTTGAGCAGAAATTTGCATTTCAGTTGAAAAGTTTCCTCAACATCCTGCCCGTTTGCTTTCCGGCGAATCTTCCGAACTCCGATTGCCCGCAAAATATAAGGATCGCGCTCATCAACCGCCAAATCCTGCAATTCCCACGTCGAATTAACGCTTTCCGCCTTTTCCGCCGCGAGCAGTCCGTTTTGTTTAAGTTTTGCCGCCAAGGAAAGCGATAAATCCGGGTCAAGCATTCTTAAAAGTTTGTTGACTTGCCCTTCCCGTGTCGTCTGCTCGACTTCGTAGAGAGATTTCAGAAACTCTTTGACGAGATATTTTTTGTCCGTTTCGTTCGGGCGGTCCGGCGTGATTTCAACCGTTTCCGTTGTGCCGTAATCGCGGTTGTTAAGTTCGACCACGCGCCCCGAAGATTTGTCCACCACTATCCGGTCAGCCCGACGCACCGCTAAAAAGACGTTCGTTCCGATGCTGATGGTCAGCAGAATCAAAAGTCCCGAAACTGCTCGAAGCAGTGATGAAATTGTTAAAATGTCTTCCGCGTCGCGGGTGATTTCAGGCTGCGCGGAAAAATTATCCGGCAGATTTACGGCGGTTTGGTGATAAAGAGGGGAGTAGCCGCCATCGCTTGTATGTTGCTTGGTTTTATCTTTTGGCAAATTATTTTTCATAAGTTTTTGCTAACCTTTTGCGAAAAATTAATCGGTTTGTTTTTAGTATCCGAATATCCCTAATGGCAAAATGAGTGCCAAAGTCGGAAGGCTTATAAAATGGCGAGTTTTGTGAGTTTTCGACAAAGGTTGGTGCAAAAATTCACCAGTGGTGCAAAAATTCACCAAGTTGGTGAATTTTTGCACCAACCTTCAAAAGCCGCTTCTATTTATCTGAAAAAGGCGAAAAGAAAAAGGGAAGCCCGGATCAAATTCATCCGGCGGACTTTCCTTTTTTTGAAGTTAAATTTATTTGTTGGAATCAGCGGCAAAAAAGGTAGAACGCGCTTTATTGTTTGTTTCCGGGCGAGTGGTCTGGTTGATGATGACGATACCGCTTTCCGTCAATTTAGTTTTGGAGCCGTTAATGACCAGGTAGCGGCTGCCGGTGCGCGAATCATAATAAATTTCCGTTGAACCGGCATCCTGCGAAGGTTGTTCAGTTTTCGCCGTAATTTCACCCGCAATAACATTTTCCGTGACAACATTAGTCGGATTCGTCTGCGTAATAGCGGCAAAATTATTGAAATCAGGCACTTTACCGAGTTCGTAGTCAACCAGGCTGACTCGTGCCACCGATGCGGAAATCACGGTTGGAAAATTGGCTCTGGCGATGTTAGAGGGAAAAGTTCCGCGTGAAATGAGCCAGCGATATATTTTCAGACCGCGCCCGACATATGCAATGGTTTCCGCATAAGGCGGAACTCCGCCGATAGTTTTAATGCCTTTCGGATTGATGATTTTCTGCCCGTTCCGCAGTGATTTACCCGTCAAAAAGGCAGAAACCGTGCCTTCGCCCGAATTATAAGCCGCTAAAACCGAATCAATTCTCCCACCGAAAAGATTCGATAAAACTTTCACATAACGCGCGGCGGCTCGAATTGGGGAAATCGGCTCGTAGGGATTGGTTAAATCGTATCTGGCGGCGGTTGAGGGAATAAACTGCATTAAGCCTTGCGCGTTTTTCGGACTCTGGAGCCACGGACGGAATCTGGTTTCGTTGTAGGCAATCGCCCATAAAACATTCGGGTCAACGCCTTCCCGGTTAGCTGCTGTCAAAATTTCATTTTCAAAAAAGCGGGCGCGGGTCAGCACGGAAAACCGCGAAAATTGATTTCGGGTGAAATTCGTTTGAGCGGGGGCGAAAGTGGTCAAAAGATTGATAATTATTAAAGCAAACAATAGTTTTTGGCGTAATTGCGCCCTCAAGCCGCGCACGGCGGCGGAAATATAATTCATTTACTTGTTACCTCGTATGTTTTGATTGAAGAAAAAGTTGAAACTCATTTCGTCTTCACTCGCCACACGGCAACCTTTATGCCGAATTTCAACCGACACGGCAAAACCTAATCAAATCAACACTTTGCTTCATCGGCACATCATTTGCTCTAAGCCTGCATTACAACTTTCGAGAAAGGCGAAAAGTCTTTTCTCAAATAATCAAAACCAAAATAAACAGAGGATAAAAATAATGAATCAAAATTTTGTAAACCTGAATTTTATGAAAATGAATCGAGCGAATGCTTTGAAAGCCAGACTTTCGCTTCTGAAAGATAGTGTTTTGAAACACGGACGCGCATCGCTTCCCGTTCTGGCAATTCTGGGAATCAGCCTGTTACTGAATCAAGCGATTTTTGCTCAAGGTCCGATTTTCACGGGTGATGCCGGAAATCTCTCGAACATCATCCGCGAAGGACTAAAGCTAATGTCAATCGTTTTGTTTTGTCTCGGCGCAGTCGGAATTGCGTGGGCGATTTTCAATAAGATGACAGGCAAAGAATGGGGCAGTCAGGCATTCGGCGGAATTTTGGCTTTTGCCTTTGGAACAATCGTCGCTGTCTTTTGGCAAATCGCCCAAGGTCGCGCCGTCAGCGTGGACACAAACTTTTAACATAATGCGAAGAAGACAAACCAGACCAAATATCTTTCGCAATCTGAAACGCTTCGGCGTTTTTCAAGGCGACTGGAAATACATCCTGATCCCGACGGCGGCGATATATTTCCTGCCGTTCGTTTTCGGAATTTGGATTTACTACATTCCCGCCGGTTTTCCGCTCGGACTGCTGACCTTTATGGTCCTGCTCGGCAGCTTCAACTTTTTGCGGGCAAGCAAACCCGAATGTTGGTTAAAAAACAAGATGGATGCGGCGAGCGACGGTTGGACGAATTTTCGCCCTGCCGTCAATGCAGAATTCGGACAAACGGACTGGATCACAAAAAGAGGTAAATAATTTTATGGACACAGCAAATCTTTCATTTGCACAGGTTTTTCTGACTATTTTAGGAAGCTTTTCAGCCCTTGGAGCCGCTTTTGCGATTGGCTGGAGAGTATTTCCGGTAATAAAAATCAGCGGAAAACGTGGGAGAAAATATTCGGCAGAAACAACGATTGAACGCACCCCGGATTTAACCAAGCCCGGCGGACGATTATTACCGACTGAAGTTTTAGGTTTGGAAGGCAATATCATTCGTTACCGTGACGGCAGTTTTGCTAAAGCCTACCGTTTTGAACCGGCGAACACGCTTTTCGATGATGAACGCCATACCGAACAACGAATTGAAGAACTCAAAACTCTGCTCAAATTTGAAAAGCCGGAAAAAACTATCATTCAATTTCGGTTTGCAACAAAACCCGATGACGGCACGACGCTCAAAAATCATCTGCGGACACGCAATACGGAAAAAAGCGATTCGCTCGCTTCCCTGCTCCAGGCAACAAATCTCGCCGTTTATGAGGAAGCCATAAAAAGCGGTGCAATAAAAACCCAAACAACAACGGTTTGGATTAGAGTTCCGACGAAACATCTTGACGATAAAAGCATTTTATCGCGCTTTCTGCCTGTTCTGGTTCGTGAAATAAAAGAACAGGGATTTTTCAGTTTTCTTTTAAGTCCAATCATTTCAGGGAAAAATGCTTTCGCTCAAAGTTTTCTGAGTCGTGAATTAAAAGCGGAAAAATACTGCCGCGAAAAAGCATTACGGGTTTTTCAAGGATTTGAAGCGAATTTTCCGAAAGATCTTCGATTGACTGAACTTTCCGCGCAAGAGGTTTTCTACGAAATGTTTTTAAGCCACCGGCGCGAACACTTTGAATCACCAACGCTTGCCCCTCAAAAACGAATTGATGTTCGCCGTTATTTGACGAGTGCCGAAATTGAGTGCAATGAAAGTAATTTCGTCGTTCACAACGGCGCACTGGCAAGCCTTATTAGTCTGAAAACTTTGCCGAATGGATTTGTCACCGCCGACACGATGCGGTATCTGACGGCGACGAGAAATTTGAAGTTTCCGCACGAAATTGTCGTTGATTTAACCACTACGGAAAAATCGGCGGCGAAGAAAGATTTGCAAAAAAGAATTGACCGCATCGAGGGGAGCCGCAACACATGGTTCGGCTTTAAGTCGCTCAAAAAAGATGCCGTTGTTATCAAGAGTGATTTGGAAAATTTGCTTGAACAGGTTGAAGGTGACAATGAAGAAATCTGTCAGATTCGTCTTAATGTCATCGTTTATGGCGGTATCAAAAATGGCAAACGGCCGACATCGAAGGCATTAAA
>CALMEH010000663.1 GCA_937863115.1 uncultured Acidobacteriota bacterium | reverse complement strand
ATTTCTCGATGATTTGAAGCAGACGCACGGAAGGAATCTGGCGGCGGTGATTTTGTATGGTTCGGCGGCGGCGGGTGATTTCGTGCCGCAGATTTCGGATTATAATTTGCTGATTGCGCTGCATAAAATTACGCCGCGCGATTTGCGGAACGCAAACGCTCCGATGCGTGAATGGTGCAAACTCGGTCATCCCGTTCCGGTGTATTTTACCGTTGACGAATTGCAAAACGCGGCTGATGTTTTTCCGATTGAATTTCATCAAATGGAACGCGCCCGCAAGGTTTTATACGGCACGGATGTTCTGGCAAACGTCGAAATTTCCGATACATTTTTGCGCCATCAAACCGAATACGAACTCCGCACTTGTTTGCTTAAATTGCGCCGTCAATATATTCCGGTTTCGGCAAATGTCGCGGGTTTGGCAAATTTAATGGCGGAAAGTCTTGCAAGTTTTGCCGCACTTTTTCGCGCGGTTTTGATTTTGCACGGATTAACGCCGCCCGTTACAAAACACGAAATCATCGCGTTGACCGCACAAAATTTGCAAATCAGCGGCGTTCCGTTTGAAAAAGTTATCAATATTCGTGAGAATAATTTTGCAGAAAAATTAGACGAAATTTCGGCAAACGAATTGTTTGCAGATTACTTGGAACAGATTGAAAAAGTTATCGTAAAGGTTGACGATTTGAAAAAATCGTAAAAAATTTTAAGAAAATAGTATTAGGAGAAAACAAATGAAAAAAACAGTTTTATTATACATCGTATTATTCGCCGCAATCGGCTTAAGCGGATGCAGTTACAATACTTTAACAGCGGAACAACAAGGCGTTAAAGGTAAATGGGCAAATGTCGAAAGCACGATGCAAAGCCGCGCTGACCGCATTCCGAATCTTTTTGAAGTCGCCAAAGCGGCAGGCATTCAAGAACAAGAGGTTTTCGGCAGAATCGCTGACGCACGTTCGCGCTTAATCAACGCGCAGCAAGAAGCACCGCAAGGCACGGAAGGCGACAAATCGCCCGAACAGAAACAAAAAGTTATCCAAGCCAACGGAGATTTGAGCCGTTTGCTTTTATTGTTTGAAAATTATCCGAATTTGCGTTCAAACGAAGGATTTTTGAAAGTTCAAGACGAAATCGCCGGAATTGAAAACCGAATCAACGCCGCCCGTTTGGATTATAACGAAGCCGTGCAAAAATACAACACTTCGCGCAATTCATTTCCCGCCGTGCTGACCGCCGGAATGCTCGGATTTAAAGAAGAACCGTATTTCCAAGCCGACGAACGCGCCAAAGAAGTCCCGAAACTCGACGCAAATACCGTTCGCCCGCAAACGCCGCAAACGGCAAACACCGCAACAACAAATACAGCAACAACAAACACGAATAAATAAAATTTCGTGCTAATTTATTAAAATGCGCTTCCTATAAAATTTTCTGAGGCGCATTTTTTTTATTTGATTTGCTGCGTAATCGTCCTGTCCGTAATTTTCGTATCTTCTGCCAGCATAAACGCTTTGCTCAGAACGATTGACAAAACTCGGTCGCCTTCAAACGGTAGAAAAACTTTGCCTTGTCCGAAAGTCTCCGCACTTCCCGACGGCACGATGCACAAATATTCATCGTTCGGCAACATCAAAATATTTCCGCTTCCCAAGTGAATTTTATAACTCCGAATGTCGCCTTTGACGATTAAAAATTTATCTTCAAACGAACATTTCGGCGCGATTTTCAGACGCGGAATCATTCTTTCGAGAAGTTCTTTGCGCGTCTTCGCCGTTGCCGAAAGATCGCCGAAAGAGTAAGTTTGCCAATAATCTTGATGTTGTTCGCGTCCGTTGTCCGCCCAATTCGGATCGTTGCCGATACTGCAAACGCCGACGAACATATCAACATCGCGCATAATTTCCGAAAAAATCAGCGGCGGAATTTTGTCGAGCGCAATCGGTTCGCGCTGTTGCGTTTGATTCCATCCGCCGTGATAACCGCCGCCGTAACCGTGTCCGTAATGAAGCGGCGCGTCCAACGGATAAAAACGCACTTGATCCGTCGCCAAATAAAGATAAGTTCCTGTTTCGTTTGAATCAACGCCGTATTCATCGCCAATCGCTTCAACCCAAAATTCGGCGCGAAGATTCGATTTTGCAATCGAACGCATCGGCGCGTGAAATTCGGCATCAGCCATAATTCGCAGTTGATTTTTCCAATTTCGCTGACCGCACAAAGCGTTAAATTGATGCTGTTTGATAACGTGCGCGGCAAAACGGTTTGAATAAACATTCGTGTTTCGTTCGGCATCGGTCAAAACATAAATCTCGCGGTGTGCTTGTTTGAAAGGTTGGCGAATTTCGTGTTTTTCGAGAAACTCGCGCCAGGCTAAAACTTCGTTGGTTGAAGAATGAAGCGGATGCCAAAGCTCAACGCTCGAATTTTCGGCAAAATTTATTTCGTTTTCTTCGTGGTCAACGAGTTTTCCGTCAAGAAAAATCGCCGTTGTTATTTCGTCAAAACGCCAAATCAAACGCTGCGTAATTGTTCCAACTAAAGGATGTTCCAAATATCTTTCGCGCCACGTTTTATAATCCCAACGCTTTTCTTCCAAGTAAAGATTTTCGATTCTATCTCTCTGCGCCGGAAGCATTTTTTTGATGTCTTTGACTGCGTTATTTAATTCTTTGAGTTCTTCAGCGTGATTATCCTTGACAAATGTCGGCACTGATTTTTGTTGTTTGCCGTCCGCATTAAACCAACGAATTTCCGCCGAATTCGTTCCCGTTACAACTAATTCCGCCGCAAACTCGCCGAAACTTTCACGCAATAAACCAACTTCCGCCAAACCATAATTCGGCACGGACATTTCTTCCAATTCTTCCGCCGGAAGTCCGACTTTTTTCGCCGTTTCGTTTAAGGCTTTCTCGATTCCCTTTTGCGCCGTGCCGAATTTTACCTTCAATTTCAAAATCGCAAGTTGCCCAACGCCGACTAAATTCATCTGCCCCAAAGCCCAAACACACGCATTGCCAACACGCACGCAACGCGGTCCAATCATCGGAACTTTTTTATAAGCCGAAATCGCCAAATTCATCAAAACCCGCGCAAATTCCTTATCTTCCCGAAGTCCGCAACACCAAACCAAACCTTTCAAAATATCCGCATTGACATCATTCAACATCAAATTCGGATTCGGCGACCATTCCGACCAACTCGCAATCTGCGCCGTTCGCGGTTTATCAACCAACGGAAACCATCTCAAAACGTGCGCTTTGAATTCTTCAAAACCGATTTTCTCAAGCAAAGCCTCAACCGATTTTTTCCACTTCGCAGTCGGCGCAGAACCGTTTGCTTTTTGACTTTCATTTATAAGCGCAACCCAAACTATCTGCATTTCGTATGAAAGCAAAGAAATATCCGAAATTGCCGCATCTGACCACACTTCACCTGCAACTATTGGATTTCTTTCGAGAATGTTACAAGTATTTTTCAATCTAAAGAAAGTTTTTCGCGTATCAGAATCCAATTGAGTATTTTCAAAGTGATTTAGGAATAAAACTACTTGTTGTTTTAATTCTGGAGAAATTTTATTGTCTTGTGAATATTTAATTACTGTTTTGGCAGTTTCAGAAATATCAATGGTAAAGAATTTTCCGTATCTAACCGACCACTTTAATATATCTAAAATCTCAGTTTCCTTAAATGGAAGATTTTCCTTGAGCAAGATAATTCGGATACTTTGAATCGCATTTAGCGATGAAGGAGAACCCACTTTATTTTCGTCAATCCATTTCATTGCCTCAAGCACTAAATATTTTTTTTCTAAAACATTATGAGAAATAATATCCCTTATAATTGATTGATAATTCTTGTGTTGTTTCGTCCAGTCGTCAGTATTTTGGGCGACTTCCAAGATTATTTTTCTTGCAAAGCCCATTAAATCTTTTTCTTCTGTCATTAATTAACCTCCGACAAGCGGCACGAGTTTGAGAAAAGTTACGCTTGTTTTAGCTTCGATTTCGATTATTTGGTCTAAACTTTCGGCTTGGATGTCGTCAACCAAAACGATAAAACCATTGCGTTCAAAGGCTTGAATCGCTTTTTCGTATTGTTCGCGTTCGTTTATTTTCTTTTTTTCTTTGAATTTGAAGCCGTTCAAAACGCGCTCGGAAAGTGTCGGTTGGACGAGCATTCTAAAAACTTCGGGTTGTTTTTGGTTGTAATTTTCGACTTCTTCGCGGACACGAGTTTCAATCAATTCTCTGACGGAAACAAAATTTGTCGGAAAATTCAGCGTGATCGTGTAACCCGTTTGCGTCAAACCAAACATCGCTTCATCTGTAACATTTAGAACAACTTGCATCTTTTTTTACCTCGGAGATTTTGAATCAAAAAACAATTTCATTATAACATCGTTTCATCTATGAAACAAGTAATATAAAAAATTTTCCAAATTAAAATCCGCGTGAATTGCACATCGAACAATGATCGCAAGGTTTGGCGGTCGGTTCATACGGACAAGGTTTTTCGTTTTGCAAATCGGCGATTATTTCGTCGGCAAGGTCTTCGAGACTTTTGAATTTTTCTTGACTGAAATGAATGGATTTGGGATTTGGAATTTGGGATTTGGGATTGTTTTGCGTTTCGATTTTATCTAATCTTTGGTTGATTTTTTCAAGGCTTGAGCGCAAAAAATCATTGTCGCCGCCATTTTGATTTTGCATTAAAATCAGCGCGATTTGTTCAGCAAGTTTTTGAGGATTTTCATTCATCGTTTGTAATTTGTAATCTGTAATTGCAAATTTCACATCACAAATTACAAAAAAATCACATTATTCTTTCGGCAGTAAATCAACATAATCAACTACGCCGACGATTGCCGAATCAATCGCCGCACCTGCTTTTCCCGTTGCGGCAGTCGAAGCCGATAAACCTTCTTGCACAATCAAAACAATGTCGCCTTCGCCCGCCGAAACCGAATCGAGCGCGAGACAAGTGTAATCCATATCTGCGCCTTCGGGCGAAATTTGCCGACACAACATTATCCGCGAACCTTCGTATCGCTGATTTTTCTGCGTTGAAACAACGTTTCCGATAACTCTTGCCAGTAACATTTGGTAATTGTAATTGGCAATTGGTAATAAGTTAAAACCAATTACCAATTACCAACTACTTTTGATAAACGTGTGCATCCGAATCAATTATGCCGACAATCGTGCAATCGGTCGGCGTGTCGTCGCGTTTGAACGGGAAACTCGCTTCCTTGCCACGACACCAAAAAACCAATTCCCCAACGCCCGCGCCAACAGCATCAAGCGCAATAATCGGCTTGCCTTTCGGCTTTAAATCAGCATCAAGCGTTTGCACAATCATCAACTTTTTCGCGTGAAGCGATTCATTTTTGATAGTCGAAACGACATTTCCGATAACGCGGGCAATTTGCATTTTTTAACAAATAGAAAATAGTGAATCGTGAATAGCTCTATTTACTATTTACGATTCACTATTTACCTCAAAAGAATCAATCACGCCGATAATCGCCGAATCAACCGGACAATCTTTGTTGCCTTCAGCCAAACGGGCAGACGAACCGGCAACGACCAAAACCTTCTCGTGAAAACCCGCGCCGACTGTATCAACGGCGACAATATAACCGCTCTGGTCTGTGCCGTCAAGGTTTATCGGTTTTACAATAAGAAGTTTTTTGCCGTGCAAACGCTCGTCTTTTTGCGACGCGACGACTGTGCCTAAAATTCTTGCGATAATCATAAATTAGTAAGCAGTAAGCAGTAAGCAGTAAGCAGAAAAGGCAGAAAATTGCTCACTGCTCACTGCTTACTTCATAACAACGGGCAATCTTTCATCAACGCTCGAATGCGGGCGCGGAATAACGTGAACGCTCACGAGTTCACCAACGCGCCGTGCCGCCGCCGCACCTGCATCCGTTGCCGCTTTAACCGCCGCAACATCGCCGCGCACGATTGCCGTAACAAATCCCGCGCCGATTTTTTCGTAACCGACAAGCGTTACATTTGCCGCTTTAACCATCGCGTCCGCCGCTTCAATCGTGGCGATAAGCCCTTTTGTTTCAACCATTCCCAATGCTTCTTGCATTTAGTTTCTCCTAAATATTTTTTATAAAAATTGCGAAAGAAAAATAAGTTTAACCTACATTTGACGCTTGTGCCAAAAGTTCAATCAATTCTTCCCGACTTAGCGAGATTTTCGCGCCGTTCGAATTTTCGTGAATTTCGCAGGAAATTCCTGCATCCTTCAAATATCCGCACGATTGGCAACGCGCCGACTCGGTTAAATATCCGGCTTTTTCGCGGATGTTTATTAATTTTGAGATCGCGTCTTTCGGCAAATCGTTCGCACCGCCGAGAGATTTTGCCAAGATTGCGATTTTCGCCGTGTGTTCCAGAGTTTCGAGTCGGTCAAACGCTTGCCACAAATCTTCGCCGTAAGCGACTGCACCGTGATTTGCCATCAAAAGCGCGTTGTGATGTTCAACAAAAGGCTTCATTGATTCGGTCAATTCATTCGTCGAAGGCGTTCCGTAAGTCGTCAAAGGAACACAACCCAAAGTTAAAATAACTTCCGACAAAATCGGCTGGTCAATCGCCAAACCCGCGACGGCAAAAGCAGTTCCGTTCGGCGGATGCGCGTGGCAGACGGCTTTTATATCGGGACGCATTTTGTAAATCAAAGTGTGCATCGCAAGTTCCGACGACGCTTTTTTGTCGTTCAAAGCCTTGCCGTCCAAATCCGTAATCGCCAAACAATCTTCCGTCATCCGACCTTTACAAGTCATCGTCGGCGTTGCAATTACGCGATTTTCGTCCAAGCGAATACTCACATTGCCGTCCGATGAAACAACGTAACTTCTTTCATACAGCAATTTGCCGACTTCGATTATTAATTTTCGCGCTTGTGATTCGTCCATCAAAATTTAATTTAGAGAAAAAGTATAAGTAACAGTTGCAGTTTTGTTCTCAAAACCCCAACAATTACCGGCAGGCTTAAACTTTATCTGTTTTGCTACTGAAATTGCTTCTTTAGTCAATCCATCAGGCAAACCATTAATTACTGAAATCTTTCCTATTTTTCCATTAGCTAAAAAAGTAGCTCGCAAAATAACTTTCCCCTGCGTTTCTTTTTGCCTTGCCTTTTTGGTGTATTGTGCTTTAGTTTCTGAAATAATTTCTAATGGAAAATCTCCGGGGAAAATCGGCTTTTCATCTATATCGATAGACGATACAACCGATTCACTTTTTTCGTTAAAGCCGTTCATCTCACAAGCAATTACACCACTCCAAACATCATCTCCATCTCCTTCTATAACAAGAAGTTTATCGCTTAATCGTGACTGTTTTAGTGTTTTGTTCTCAATATTTTCTTTATACAAAAAGTTCGCCGCCAACAAACCAATCGCCAAAGCAATCGCAAACGGTATGATTCTTCTATAGAAATTTTTACAACACATAATTTCCTATTTTCGTCCATCAGAATCGAAACAGTTTTCCTTGTGAAGCAAAGTTTTGTGTTCGACCAAATCTCTTTCGGGAATAAAAAGTTGCGGCTGCGTTTCGGATTTGTCTTTTTCGGCTTCAATATTCTTTAAATCTTCTTTGGAAACTTCTTCTAAACGACGATATTTCAAATTTCTGTCTGCCGGAACACAGTTTTCCTTTTGCGGCGCGGAAGTTATAAAATCCGGCACGATTTGCATTCGTATTTCTTCGCTTTTAAAGGCGTTTGAAACAAAAGAACCAAGCCCGAAAGCCAAACAAAACGCTGTTACTCTTTTCCAAAAGGCTTCACCACACATCTTTTAATTCCTCCGAAAAAAACTAAACCACAGATTAGCACATTTGAAGAAAATCTTCATCGGTTAATCTGTGGCTTTTATGTTTGGAATTGAAAATTATTTACTTCTTTTTGCCTTGTTGAATGTCTTGATTTTCGATACGCGGCTGAAAATTGTCGCTTTCACGAATCAACCGAAGCTCGCGGTGTTCCCAATCGTGCGAATAGCTTGATTGATTTTTGATTTTTTCCTGTCTTAATTCTTCTTCCAGACGGCTTTTTTCGATTCGCAGTTGGCGAATTTCAAATTCTTGCTGGCGGTGATATTCACGATGTTTGTTAAATTTTCCTCGCTTAAAACTCGGCGCGGCAACCGTTACGAAGAAACTTGCCACAAAAAGTCCAAGCGAGAGAGCTAGGGCAAACGGGGCAATTCTTTTGATAAATCCTACAACACACATATTTTTTTACCTCATTTAAAATTTTAATTACAAATACTTTATATTATTTCGCGTCTTTGCCCGATTTGGTTTCACTTTTTTTGTCATTTTGATTCGGCATTGCCAGAAAATATGACAAACTTTCGAGCGAAATCGTTAAATCAACCGTTTTGAGCTTCACATCGCCTTTTACCTTTAACGGCACAGGCGCGAAATTCATTACGGCTTTGATTCCCGCATTCGTGATTTG
>CALMEH010000662.1 GCA_937863115.1 uncultured Acidobacteriota bacterium | reverse complement strand
CCAAATCAATCCGCCCGACGAAGCCAATCCGATCGGCTGTATTGTGCATTATTTAAACTTGCGACTCAGCCTCAGCACCGATTATTTAAGCGGAAAAATCATTGATTTAGATCGCGAAAACATCGAAGGCATCGGTTGGGAGCAAAAGAAAAGTGCAACGGATATTTATCAATAAAAGGCAAAAACGCGAGTGCGAACGAACGGTCAAGTTCAATAACTTTCCACGCCCGGAGCGCAATCGCGTTTCGCCATCGTTTCTCAAACAGTTCAATTTTGTCGGGCTGTTTATTGAACCGGTTTTTGCATTGCGCTGACCTTAGACTTTTGGTCTTCATACTTTTCAGAATAATCTTTCACGAAAGTTTTCAATCTACCGTGAACGATCCACCACGAAAAGTTATAGTTTTTCATCTCTTTGTAGGCTTGGTCATAATCCCAATCGTAATTTTCAAAACGATAAACTGCGCCGGTAATTCCCGTGCGATGTTTTCCGGCTTTGCAATGGACATAAAACACACCGGTCTCAGGATTGTTGACAAGTTTCAAAAACTCCTCAATTTGTTCAGACTTCGGATATTTCCAGCCGCTCATCGGGATATTCACATATTTCATTCCGAGAGCTTCGACAGCAGGTTTTTCATAATCTGTCGGGTCATTCCGCAGATCAATAACGGTTTGCACACCTAGATCTTTTAGCGATTGATATTCGGCGGGAAGCGGTTGCCCGCCGCGATAATAACGGTCGTCCATCTTTCCGAAATTAATAAT
Source organism: uncultured Acidobacteriota bacterium (assembly GCA_937863115.1). Taxonomy (GTDB): domain Bacteria; phylum Acidobacteriota; class Blastocatellia; order Pyrinomonadales; family Pyrinomonadaceae; genus CALMEH01. Next base: position 4,156 of record CALMEH010000662.1, on the reverse strand, counting down.
TTTCACATTCGGGAAACTGCCCGGTGAAGTTTGGGCTGAAGTGGTAAATACAAAACTAAGAACAAACAAAAGCGCAAATGAAAGCGCGTGGAAGTGTTTTTTTGGCATAAATTCTCCTAAATTTTCTGAAATATTTTTAAGGGCATTATCAACTATTTTTAGCGAATGAAGTTATTTGAAGTAATTTTTTTCCGGTCGGTTGTAGTTTTTTTTCGTATTTGTATTAGAATTACGATTGAATGAACGAAACACGGGAATCGCAAAATTTTCCGCCGGTAGTTTACGTCGTTTTGGCGGTTATGCTCTGGTCAATCGGCGGACTTTTTATCAAATGGACAAGCGTTTCAGGTTATGAAGCAAACCTCGGACGCTGTTTTTTTGCGGCGATCACGATTGCTCTGCTCACCAAATTCAAAGCCTTAAAAGCCGATAAATTCACAATTTTAGCGGCTATTTTTTATGTCGGCGCGTTGTCTTTTTTTGCCGTCGCCAATAAAATGACGACTGCCGCGAACGCGATTTTTCTGCAATATACCGCGCCGATCTATATTCTGATTTTCGCGCCGTTTATCTTAAAGGAAAAATTTCGCTTTTCGGATTTGCTGACAATTATCGTCTGTCTTGGCGGAATGAGTTTATTTTTCCTTGACACCGCGCCGAACAATAATTTAACATCCGAATCGCAATTTATCGGCAACATTTTAGGATTGTGTTCGGGGTTGAGTCTGGGCGGTTACATTTTATTATTGCGTCATCCGAAAGCCTACAATCAAAATCCCGCGTCATCGGTTTTTTACGGCAATCTGTTTGCGATTTTGGTGATGTTGCCCTTCATCATTCCAAATCCCACCGTTTGGACAGGCAAAGATTTTCTTGCCGTTTTTATCTTAGGCGTTTTCCAAATCGGCTTTGCATATTATCTTTTCACATACGGCGTAGCCAACGGCGTTCGTTCCTTGGACGCAAGCATTATCGGCTTTATCGAACCGATGTTAAATCCGGTTTGGGTCTTCATTTTCTTAGGCGAAAAGCCTTCGAGTTGGGCAATTTTTGGCGGCATCATTATCATTTCTGCCGTGATTTTCCATACCTTGAAACAAAACCGCCAAAAAATTCCAAACAAATAAATCATTTTATTATTTTTTAAAATCAGCGATAGCAACGAAACTTTCAACCTCTTCGCAAATCTTGATGATTTATTGCAGATTCTTTCAAGCAAAATTCAAATCAGATGCAAATTTATTTTGCCCTTACATTTAAAAATAGGAATAATTTTCATCGAACACGCAATAAACATTTTGCAAATTGGAAATTTAAAAAAATAAGCGAGATGTTAGATACTATTCAAATCAAAAAACACAAACACAGCCACGCGCAAAATCGTTTTGCAGTAATTCCGACGGTCGAAAAATTGAAAGCCGACACAAGGTTTACGGGCAAAAATGTAACTATTGCTTTTCTTGATTCGGGCTTTTATCCGCACGCGGATTTTGTCGAAAGAGTTGTTGCATTTCACGATGTCGAGGCAGAAGAAAGTTCATTTCATTCAATATTTGCGCCCCATTCTTATCATTGGCACGGCACACAGACGGTCACTTCGTGCGCCGGAAACGGTGCGCTTTCTGATGGCGTTTATCGCGGAATTGCATCGGATTCTCGGCTCGTTTTGGTGAAGGTTTCACAAAACAGTCGAATTTCCGACGAATCAATCGAAAAAGGCTTGCAATGGGTTTTGGAAAACCGCGAAAAATACAAAATTCGAGTTTTAAATATGTCACTCGGCGGCGATATGGACGCTTCGTTTGAAGAAAGCCGCATCAACCGGCTTGCCGAAAAATTGATCGAAGCGGGCGTTTGCATCACGGTTGCGGCAGGAAATTCCGCCGAAAGTCATTCAACTCCGCCGGCAAATTGTCCATCGGTCATCACGGTCGGTGGCTATTCGGATGAAAATCAGTTTGCACACGAAAATTTCCGGCTTTATCATTCAAATTTCGGCACAACAACGGACGGTTTGATTAAACCCGAAATCATTGCTCCGGCAATGTTCGTTGCCGCGCCAATTTTGCCCGAAACGAAAGATTATGAAACGGCGGAAACGCTTTCGATTATTGCAAACGCGCCCGAATATGCGTTTCGCCAAACATTTATCGAAAATTGGCAAGCCGCCGATTTGCCTGAATATATTTTGTCAACCGATGTAAAAACAGCGCGGCAAATTGTCGAAACCGAACTTCAAAAACGCGGCATTGTCGCCGCTCATTACAAACACGTTGACGGCACGAGTTTTGCCGCGCCGATTACGGCTTCGGTCATCGCACAGATGCTCGAAGCAAATCCCAAGCTAACACCTGCCAACGTCAAAAATATTCTTTGCTCAACGGCTCAAAAAATCGCCGGTCAACCTTCAATCCGCCAAGGTTTCGGCATTCTAAATGCGCGTCTTGCAGTTGAAACCGCCTTGCTCGAAACGCATTTTCTCGAAATGGATATATTCGGTGCGCCGCGCATCAATGGCAAAAAAATCATCTTTTTTTACCACGACGATAAGGCGGAAAATGTCTTTTTGGCAGGCGATTTTAATGGTTGGCGAACCGACGAAATTTATTTCAGAAAAACTTCTGCAGGTGTTTGGGTTGCTGAAATTCCAAATCTACCGGTTGGCAGATATGCCTACAAATTTTGTGTCGGCGAAAAACATTGGATTGAAGACCCAAGCCACGCACTCAAAGAAGATGATGGTTTCGGCGGTTTTAATTCGATTTTGCAAATAAAGGCTAAACAAAATGATTGATGCACTGAAAAATCATTGGCGGGAATATTTTTGCGAGGCTCTGGGCTTGGGCGCGTTTATGGTTTCGGCGTGTGTATTTTCAGTCGTTTTATTTCACCCGAAATCAATCGCGGCGGATTGGAATTTACAGTTTCGATTTGTCTTAATCGGCTTGGCGATGGGGACGACGGCAATTGCGATTTTTCTTTCGCCTTTCGGCAAACTTTCGGGAGCGCACATCAATCCCGCGGTTACTTTGACATTTTGGCGTTTGGGAAAAATCAAGACTTCGGACGCGGTATTTTATGCTCTTTTTCAATTTATCGGCGCAAGCGCAGGAGTTTTTCTTTCGTGGCTGATCTTGGGCGATTGGCTGGAAAATGAAAGTGTGAATTTTGCCGTAACTGTGCCGAATCAAAGCGGCGCGAGTGTTTCATTTATCGCCGAATTCATTATTTCGTTCGGAATGATGACGATGGTTTTGATTGTTTCAAATCACGCTCGTCTTTCGCGTTTTACGCCTTATTTTGCGGGATTTTTAGTTGCGCTCTACATTTCGCTCGAAGCTCCGGTTTCGGGAATGAGTATGAATCCGGCGCGTTCATTTGGCTCGGCGGTTGTCGCAAATGTTTGGGCGAGTTGGTGGATTTATTTTGTCGCGCCGCCGCTTGCGATGTTGTCGGCGGCAGAGGCTTATGTGCGTGTGAAAGGTTTGAGAGAAATTTATTGCGCGAAATTTTATCATTACGGCGCAGTGCGCTGTATTTTTAATTGCCGTTTCGACGAACTCGGCACAAAAAATTCAGAGTCCACGCTTCAGCGTGGACTCTGAACAGGAGATTTTTATGACACATTACGATTTTATCATCATCGGCACGGGCGCGGGCGGCGGAACGCTTCTGCATAAGCTCGCGCCGTCGGGAAAGAAGATTTTGGTTTTGGAGCGCGGCGATTTCGTCAAACGCGGACTCGAAAATTGGAATTCGCGTAAAGTCAATGTCGAAGGACATTACAACACCAAGGAAACTTGGTATGACAACGCGGGCAAACCGCTTCATCCGCACACAAATTACAACGTCGGCGGCAACACAAAATTTTACGGCGCGGCGTTGTTTAGAATGCGGAAAGAAGATTTCGGTGTTTTGGAACATTACGACGGAATCTCTCCGGCGTGGGCGATTTCTTACGATGAATTAGAGCCTTTTTACACCGAAGCCGAACAACTTTATCACGTTCACGGCACGCGCGGCGAAGACCCCACCGAGCCTTGGGCAAGCGCAGAATTTCCGCATCCCGCAGTTTCACACGAAACGCGGATTCAGCATTTGGCGGAAGATTTTGCGGCGCAGGGGTTGAAGTCCTTTCACGTTCCACTCGGCGTGA
>CALMEH010000661.1 GCA_937863115.1 uncultured Acidobacteriota bacterium | reverse complement strand
TAGTGGAAAAAAAAAAACCAATTAAATTCAAAAATAAAAAAAACCAAAAAAAAAAAAATGGCGGTGTTTTTTTAAAATTTTTAAAACCATCCCCCGCCGCTATTTTACAGAAAGAATGGTAGTCAGTAGCAGATTTGAACTGCTGACCTCCACGATGTCAACGTGGCGCTCTACCGCTAAGCTAACTGACTTAAATCGCTTAATACCACAAGCGAATTGTAAGAATATCGAAAATTTTATTTCACTGTCAAGTTTTGAATAACGAACGAATTAAAAGTTTCAATTGTATTGATTTAATTCAAATCATTTTCAGATACTGAATTTTGCTTGAACAAAATATATTTCTTAGAGAATATATCCAACTTTAATATTTTCGATTTGATGTTCAGTTCTTTATTAGAATTGTAAAAATAAGCGTAAAAATACAAAAATGTCCGGTTTCGAAATCCTTTGTGGTTGTATTTTTACAATAGGCAAATGGAAAAAAAACTACAGAAAAATTTTGGGCATTAAACTTGCTTAGTTATAAATTGGGAGCAAACCGAACTATCAAAAACATCAAAATTTCTTTGCCGTCAAAGATAAATTGAAAAACAGTTAAGGGGAGTAGCTATGATTTCATTAATAATTGGTTAGTTTTAGGTTTTTTGGCAGGTTATATTGCAAAACTTATGTTGCCGGGAACAGAGGGCGGCGGCATTATTTTAACAATTATTTGGGGAATTGTCGGTGCGGTAGCCGGTGGATATATTGGAACTTTTTTCGATTTTCTGATGGTAAGTTCTTTTATTAATATCGGCGGAAGTGTGCCGAGTTTTATTTTTTCAAACATTGGCGCGATTGTCGTTTTGGCGATTTATCGTCTGGCAACGGGCAGAAGTTTGAGAGGGTAATTTTTTTATCAATATTGTTTTGAGCCGACCTTTTTTTACGAGGTCGGTTTTTTTTATTTTTGAAGACTGCAATAACGGTGCATACCAATCGCCACCAGCAAAGTTGTTCGATTGTCATAATCAAATTTCGGATTGACTTCTGTAAATTGAATTATTTTTGTATTTGAAAGACTTGCGGCAAATTTGACGAGTTGAATAAATTCTCCGGCACGAAGTCCGAGCGGACTTGAAAGGGAAGTTCCCGGCGCATCCGCCGAGCGCAATGCTTGCATATCGAAATTGAAAAACGTGCTTAAAGATTGACTGTGATGAATAAATTTTTGCCGCATCATTTCCCGCAATTCCAAATCGGCAGATTCGCGTGAACGAATCTGTTCCAAACTCGAAAGATTAACGCCTAAATTGAGTAAATACCGATAATATTCAGGCGATGCAAAATGAGACTGAAAAGCAATTTCGTAAAAATAATCGGGGCGAATCAAATTTTCGTCTAATAATTTTCGGAAAGCCGAGGAATTATTTATTTGATCGGCAATTGCCACGTCGAAGTGCGCGTCAACATTAACGCCAAGCCAATTTCCTGCACCGAAAACCTCAGCCATTGCGCTGCCATTAGGATAGGCAATGTCGTTTCCGCTCCCCAGAATCATTGCTTTTTTGCCATCCTTAAGAACACTTTTGACAAATTTATTTAACTGTTCGTGTGTTTCTTCGAGTGAATTTTGCGGGGCAATGTTACCGGCATCAATAATTTTTGCCGAAATTCCAAAAGGTGTTAATTTATAAAATTGTTCACGAATTCCGTCCGGTGCAAGTTCCGTTCCACCGCGCCCTTCGCTACGTTTTACGCCTTCGTTATTCGGACAACCTACGATTACAACTTGAGCCTCTTCATACCTTGTCAGCGAAACTATTTCGCCAAGTCGGACATCGTTTCGATTATTTTTGCCGAAAAATAATTTTTTGTCAGTCGGGTTTAAGTCTTGAAAAATTTCGTTCATAAAATTTGCCTAAAATTTGCGGGTAAGTTATAACCTATCTTAGCGAAAAAAAACTTTAATGAAAAATTCTAACCGCGCAAATTTAATAACCAAACAACACTCTTGGTGGCGCGGTCAGGGTTTTTTGAAATAAGATTTATTTTTTGAATCACGAATTTTGGAAAGCCTATTGCTAAAAATCATTTTCGGCAATAGGTTTTTTTACGTTATGACATATTTTCAAAATTACAATTTAAATCGTCCGGCGTGGCTTTTGCCGAACCGAATTGACGAACCGCCAATCGAAGGTTTGCGCGATTTATTGCTTCGTTTGATGCAAGGAAAGAACTTACAGCGCGAAGAAGCGAAGTTTTTATTAACTCGATTATTACAAGGCGAAGCAACCGCCGCGCAGATTGCCGCCGCTCTCGTCGCGCTTTCGATCAAAGGCGAAACGACCGAAGAACTCGCGGGAATGGCAGAAGCAATGCGCGAAAATTCGACAAAGATCAATGCAATTCACACGGATTTTATCGACACCGCCGGAACAGGTTCGAGCCGCGTAAAAACTTTTAATGTTTCAACCGCCGCCGCCTTTGTGATTGCGGGCGCAGGTTTGCCCGTCGCCAAACACGGAAGCCGCGCGGCAACTTCAAAATCGGGAAGCGCAGACGTTTTGACCGAATTGGGCGTAAATGTTTCGGCTTCGCGTGAAACTTCAGAAAAATGCCTGAACGAAATCGGAATTTGCTTTATGTTCGCGCCGCTTTATCACGCTTCGACGGCGCGAGTTGCGGCAGTTCGCCGAGAATTAGGTGTTCATACGACGTTTAACCTTCTCGGACCGATGACGAATCCGGCAAACGCGCCTTTTCAAATTATGGGCGTTTGGCACAAAGATTTAGTTGCGCCGATTGCCGAAACTTTGCAAAAACTCGGCACAAAACGCGCTCTTGTCGTTCACGGTTTGGACGGTTTGGACGAAATTACGGTTTCCGCCAAAACTTCGGTTGCCGAAATTACGCCGAAATATATTAAATTTTACGATATTTCGCCCGAAGATTTCGGGTTTGAAACAGTCGAAAATATCGAATCTTTGCGCGGCGGCGATGCTTCGCAAAATGCCGAAATTATTCTCGAAGTTCTTGAAAATAAAAGAAAAGACGCGGCGCGAAGTTTGATTTTAATGAACGCGGCGGGGGCGATTTTCGTTGGCGGCAAAGCCGAAAATCTAATCGAAGCCGCAAAAATTGCAACCGTAAGGCTCGAAAGCGGCGCGGCTTTGGAAAAATTGGAAAATTTGAAAGAAAAAACGAATTAGACTGGAGCGCAAGCATCCTTGCTTGCGAGTCTTAAAATTTTTTCCACACGCAAGCAAGGATGCTTGCGCTCCAGTCGAAAAATTTATGTTTCTAACTGAAATCATCGAATTAAAGAAAACACGGCTCGAATTCGCCAAAGCAAACTGCAATTTTGATGAGCTAAAAAAATCTGCACTCTCTAAACGCAAAACGGTGAAACACTTTCGTTTGCGCGAAAGTTTAGAGCGCGATCAAATAAATATTATCGCCGAAATCAAACGCGCTTCGCCATCGAAAGGCGTGATAAATGATAAAATTGATGTTGCCGAAACAGCGCAAATTTACGAATCAGGCTGCGCGTGTGCGATTTCGGTTTTGACGGAAGAAGATAGATTTAAAGGTTCGCTTGACGATTTAAAAACAGCGCGAAATGCTGTAAGTTTGCCGATTTTGCGAAAAGATTTTATTTTCGACGAATTTCAAATCTACGAAGCGGCTGACAGCGGCGCGGACGTGATTTTGCTGATCGCGGCAATGTTAAACGATGTAGATTTGCAAAATCTTCATCGTTTAACCGAAAACGATCTAGGACTTGATGCGCTCGTCGAAGTGCATACATTGGAAGAATTAGAGCGCGTCAAAAAAATCGGCGCAAAGATAATCGGCATTAATAATCGTGATTTGCACACATTCAAAGTTTCGCTCGACGTTTCGCGTGAACTGATAAAATTTGCACCAAAAGATACGCTGATGATTACCGAAAGCGGAATTACGACGAAGGACGAGATTTTAGATTTGCGCGAATTGGGTTTTGCAGGTTTTTTAATTGGCGAACGCTTGATGAGAAGCGGAAATATGGCGGAAGATTTAAGGAAATTAACCACATAGAAACATAGAAAACAAAACTATATTCTCTATGTTTCTATGTGGTTAAAATTAGTTATGACGAAAGTTAAAATTTGCGGCATTACAAACTTGGAAGACGCGCTTTTGTCGGCGAAATTCGGCGCAGACGCGCTCGGTTTTAATTTTTACGAAAAAAGTCCGCGCTATATTTTGCCAGAAAATGCGCGTGAAATCATCGAACAATTGCCCGAAAAAATTTTGAAAGTCGGCGTTTTTGTCAATGAAAGTTTGGAAAAAATAATCGAAATCGCCCAAATCGCCAAACTCGACGCGCTCCAACTTCACGGCGAAGAAACGCCCGAATTTGCGCGTGAATTAAAAGCAAAGACAAACCTCGAAATCATCAAAGCCTTCCGCGTTTCACCCGAATTTGCGCCCGAAGAAGTTTTGAAATACGAAACCGACGCGATTTTGCTCGACGCTTATAACCCAAAAGAACACGGCGGAACAGGCGAAACTTTCGATTGGGAAATTGCTAAAAAAGTGCAGGAACTTTTTCCGAAAATGTATCTGGCGGGTGGGCTTTCAACAGATAATACAGCAACCGCATTAAGAAAAGTAAAACCACGTGCTGTTGATTCATGTAGTTATCTAGAAATTGCGAAAGGCAAAAAAGATAAAGTAAAAATTATCAATTTTATAAGTAATATAAAATACTTAAACCAAAAAATGTTTTTACAAGATGATATTTTAAATCATTTAGGAGGTTTTCGAGCAGGTGAATTTAGTTATTTAAAGAAGTCAATTAGAGAGATTATTATTTTTATTTTCGGCTATTTCTGCGCTTTAAATGAAACTGAATTTAAGGAAAAAATGAAGTTTTTTGTGGCTTTTGAAAAACATTTAGGTATTAAAAGAACAAGATTTGTTGATGGTTTTTTTTGCTATGAGTCATTTTTTTTAGAAAAAAGTAATAACGACGACGAAAAAGCCTTTGACCTTTTTTTTGCGCTTTTGGAAGAATTTAAGTTGGAAAAAGAAGATTTGAGCAATAAATAATTCAAAAAAATGAGTGTCGAACTAATTAAAAAAGTAATTCCGTTTGATGAACGCGATTTAGAATTGAATCGGAAGGGAAAGGTTTCTTCTACGCAATTGATTCATTTGAAAAATGAAATCAGCAATATTTCTCGATATGCGTGGTTCGCATTATTTATTTCGTTAGTTTTATCTTTCGTTGCCGCAATTATCTTTAATGATCTTGACTATAAAAAGCCGCTGATACGAAATCTCAAGGATTTGCCGGTTTGGTTTATGTTGCCTGTTGTCGTAACCGTAATTATTTTTGTTTCGAGCATCTTTGTTTTATTTTGGAGTGCAATCAAGTCGAAAACCTTTGATGGACAGCTCGTAGTTAAAATGACGGAAGGAAAAACCGAGCGATCTACGCCGGACATTGATGAATATTCTTATCAAATCAAAGTCGGGGAATTTATATTTTACGTTGAGGAAAAAATACACGACGCTTTTACGAAAGATTATTATCGCGTTTATTATCTCGATTCGTCAGACATCCTTTCTGTCGAAGAAATTGGGCAGGACGATTTAACAGTATGAATGAAATTACAAACTTTCAACCAAACGAACGTGGTTATTGGGGCGAATTCGGCGGGCGATTTGTTCCCGAAACGCTGATGTTTCCGCTTGAAGAATTGACGGAGATGTATTTTTCCGTGCGCGATGATGCTAATTTTCAAGCGGAATTTTTGCAATTATTGAAAGATTTTTCGGGTCGTCCGACACCGCTTTTCCACGCGAAAAGATTGTCTGAAAATCTCGGCGGAGCGCAGATTTATCTGAAGCGCGAAGATTTGGGACATACAGGTTCGCACAAAATCAATAATGCTATCGGACAAGTTTTGCTGGCGCGAAAGATGGGCAAAAAAAGAGTAATTGCCGAAACCGGCGCAGGACAGCACGGCGTTGCAACGGCGACGGTTTGCGCTCTATTCGGTTTAGAATGTGTCGTTTATATGGGAACGGAAGATATGCGGCGGCAAGCGTTGAATGTCTTTCGAATGCAGCTTTTAGGCGCGGAAGTTCGCGGCGTTGATGCGGGAAGCAAGACTTTGAAGGACGCGATAAACGAGGCTTTGCGCGATTGGGTGACGAATGTTGATTCGACTTATTATTTGCTCGGCTCGGCACTCGGTCCGCATCCGTATCCGTTGATGGTGCGCGATTTTCAGTCGGTTATCGGCAAAGAATCGCGTGAACAAATTCTTGAACAGACAGGAAGTTTGCCCGATTGTTTGGTCGCTTGCGTCGGCGGCGGTTCAAACGCCATCGGACTTTTTCATCCGTTTTTAAATGATGAATCGGTGCGAATGATCGGAGTTGAAGCAGGCGGAAAAAGTAACAAATTAGGCGAACACGCGGCGCGATTTATTGAAAACAAGATCGGCGTTTTGCAAGGCACGAAAAGTTATCTTTTACAAGACGAAAACGGACAAATTGCGCTGACTCATTCGATTTCCGCCGGATTAGATTACGCTTCAATCGGACCCGAACACGCCTTTTTGCATTCAATTGAACGAGCCGAATATGTGTTTGCGTCTGATAACGAAGCACTGAAGGCATTTCAAGTTTTATCGCAGACGGAAGGCATTATTCCCGCACTCGAAAGTTCGCACGCGATTGCATATTTGCTAAAACTCGCGCCCGAAATGTCGCCGACACAGACGATTATCTGCAATCTTTCCGGTCGCGGCGATAAAGATGTCAATCAAGTTCAAGAAATTTTAGCGGAAAAATTAACCAAATAGAAACATAGTAAACATAGGAAAGAAACCTATGTTTACTATGTTTCTATTTGGTGTAAAAAAAATGAACAATCGCATTACAAAAAAATTCAATCAATTAAAAGCCGCAAATCGCGGCGGATTTTTTCCCTTTATTGTGGCGGGCGATCCGAATTTAAGTGTGACGAAGAAAATAATTGTGGAATTGGCGAAACAAGGCGCGAGTGTTATCGAACTCGGTGTGCCGTTTTCCGATCCGGTCGCCGATGGCGTAACGATTCAGACGGCTGCGGAACGTGCTTTGAAACATAATATTTCAGTCAAAGATATTCTTAAAATCGTCGCAGAAGTTCGCGCCGAAGGTTGTGAAACGCCGATAATTTTATTTAGTTATTTTAATCCGATTTTGCAATTCGGTTTGGAAAAATTTGCTGAAACTGCGAAAGATTCGGGCGTTGACGGCGTTCTGATAACCGATTTGGTGCCGGAAGAAGCGGAAGAATTTCGTGCGAAATTAGCCGAAAAAGATTTAGCTTTGATTATGCTTGCCGCACCGACTTCTTCGGACGAAAGGTTGCAGAAAATCTGTGCTAAAGCGAGTGGATTTGTTTATGCGGTTTCACGCGCAGGCGTTACAGGCGCGAGAGAAAAAACGAGTTCATCAGCGGAAAGTCTTGTAAAAAGACTGAGAAATTACACGGATTTACCGATTGCCGTCGGCTTCGGAATTTCAAATGCTGAACAAGTTTTAGAAACGTGGAAATTTGCGGACGCGGCAGTTGTCGGCTCGGCGATTGTCTCAGAAATTGCGCGGCTTACGTTGATTATGGACGAAAATTCAG
>CALMEH010000660.1 GCA_937863115.1 uncultured Acidobacteriota bacterium | reverse complement strand
AACGCTCGTGTATTGATTGTTTTGCAATTTCGCGGGCTTTTTCAGCGAAAAGGTCAGCTAAATATTTTGTAAAAAATGCGGTTTTAACATATTTCGACCACACCCCTAGAAGTTGTTCGCCTGTTTCATCTCGGACAATTTCGGCAAGTTTTGAAATACTGTTTTCGCCGCCGATGCTTTGAAGTTCAACGATTGATTTTTGAAATAACGCCGGAAGTTTTGCTAAATCTTGTTCTTGCTTGATGATTTCGCGGCAAATTTCAAGATAATCAAACTCGGCTAATTTCACCGAAAACTCTGATTCCGAAGGAAATTTTTTGTTTTGAACAAGCCAATTAATATAAGCCGTCGCGTCAAAAAATCTCGCTGGCAATTTTTCCGCCGGAATTTCTCCGGCGGAATATTTTTCGAGCAAAAAAGCAGTTCTTTTCGCCGAAAAAACCGTTTGCGTTCGATATGAAAGTTCGAGCCGTGTGCGTCGAAAATCATCCGCGAGAATGCGTTCGTCATTTTTATCTATGAGCAAAAGCTCCGCGTCAGAAATGCTTTCGCGGCGGCTGAGTTCGACCAATTCGTTAAGGCGCGGCAAAACATCTTCCGCCGATTCGCTGAAATCTTTTTCCCACCGCCAAATCGGAGTTTTTAAAAAGATTTCCAACGCCACATTTTTTTTGGCATTTTCCAAAATCAATCGCGCATTTTTCAAGATTTTTTCAATTCGCGCTGTATCTTGCCGTTGCAAATTGTCGTCAAAAACCAATTTTACGCCCAAACCTTTTGCATTTTCCGCACTTCCACCCAAAAGCCAACCGTTTCCCGTGCGGAAAAAATTCGGAAGTGCTTCGATTTCGTGTGCAAGTTGGAAAAGATTCGGAAATTCGTAATTCAATAAAATTGGATTAACTGTTAAAAGTTCAGATTCAAAAACTGTTCCGGCAATTAATTCGGAAATCAAATCGAGTTCTGGTGTTAGCGGATAAGTAATTAAAGATTCCGCCATTTCTTCCAACATTTGCACATTGAAAGATTCGGGTTTATTTAATAATTGCGAACGAAATTTATTTTCTTCGCCAAGGACTGAAGCCGCCAAATGTGCCGCGTTCCAGCCGAACTTTTCCCAAATTTTGTCGCCCGGCGCAAACAAAATCGTGAACGGATAAACGCGGGTTTCGGCAATTCGTTCGGATTTTAGAAACAAAAAACCTTCGTTATCGAGAATGCCGAAACCAATCGTCCAACCGTCTTTCGGAATACCGTAAGTGTCAAGCAAAGGACCTTTTTCGGGCAAGTTCCATTTGCCGATTTCGCATCGGATATTATGTTCGTTTCCGCCGTAAATCAGCAATTTCATAACGGTTCGATTATCTCCTCGCGTTCGATTTCCAAACACCAGCAAACAAAATTGTCAATGCCCATTGAAAACGGCTGTTTTTCAACCATTTGTTCGGCATCAGTCGGCAAATTTCGGGTTTCAACCATAAAAACCGGATTTTGCGCGTCCAAAGCAACTAAGTCGTTCAAAAAGTTGAGCAAATTTGTCGGACGATTTTCCGTATCGGCATTTGCCGCAATCGTTTTTCGCCAATTTTCGAGCAATTCTTTGATAATTGTTTGATTTCCCTTATAAATTTGCTGTCTGCTTTCTCCAATTTCGTAGTTAAAATAAGGAATTGTTTCCAAATATTTAACAAATAAATCCGTTTTCGTCAGCACCACGCAATAAGGTTTATTGCCGATGTCTTTTAATTTTTTCAATGCTCGCCGATGTTCCGCCAAAAAGCCTTGGGCTTCTGAGTTTTCGACCAAATCCGCAGCATCAATCACCAAAGCAATTTTATCCACGCCCGATTTAATTTGCTCGATTTGTTCGACTTCTTTTTCAAAATTTTCACCCGCCACATCGTAAAGCGAAAGCGCAAATCGGAAAGGCTTTTTTGAATTCCCCGGCGCACCGACTATTTCTTTGAACTTAGCAACAATTTTTTCCCAAAAGCTGTTGGCTTTTTCGGTGAAATCTACCGCTTGCCCAATCAAATCGGACTTTCCGTTAGTTTCTGTTGTTTGTTTTTTTTCTAAAGCCACCTTCGTCGGACTGTAAAAAACCGTGTAAAAATTAACCGTTTCGCGGACTGTTGGCGGCGGCACATAAAACGGACGATTTGCCCACATTGCCGAACGAAGCCGCAGTAATTCAAAAATCGGCTGAATCGTAACGCCTTCGAGTCTTGTGCAGTAAAGATAATCTTCGATTTCGATTTTTTCGTTCAAATTGGGGCTGACATAACCTTCTTCATCCAAAACTTGCAAGGCTAAAATAGTTTTTCCGGCTTTTTTTGTGCCGATCAGCGCAACCCCTTGTCCGGTTTTCTTGCCTGCGCGTTTTTCCTGTGATGATTTTAGAAGCAAAGCCGGAAACCACATTTCATTAACTTCTGAAATATTTTGCGTTTCGTTTGCAGATTTTGCTTCCGCTTCGGAATTAACGGTTTTGTTGAGCAGATTTATTTGCCAATGTTTGAAAGATTTATCGCCTTTTGAAAATGGAAGCGTTATTTCGATGCCGTCAATCGCGGCATTATCAGGAATATTTAAAGTGTTTCCGTTCCAGAAAGGATTAGATTTTTCGCAATCAAGATGCGCGAAATAAACTCCGGCTTCAATTTGTCCGTGGGTTTTGCAGTTTGCTTTTTTGCATTTCAGGCTGTTTCCGAGATTTTCGGCATTACCTTTAACAAAATCGGCAAGATCGCATTGATAACAATAACGTATGAGTTTGTCGGCAACGCCAAGTTCCTTCAAACAAAGTGGACATTTGTAAGCCATTTCGATTTCCTTTGGTTAAAAAGTTTTTTACATTCTAACCCCGAAGCAAAAATCCGGCAACTTAAAATTCATAGTGTCTTAACAATTAATGCCGAAAACATTTTTTGCCGCAGATTAACACAGATGACGCGGATAAAAATCAGATAAATCCGCGTTTCTCCGCGTTAATTTGCGGCTAATAAATCTTTGTTTTTTCAAAAACATTTTTTGTAATTCACTATCGAATATTTATTTCAACATATCACGATGCACTACCGAAATATCTAGTTCATCATTTTTCAATGCTTTGCCAATTACATTTGCCAGAAAAACCGAACGGTGTCTTCCGCCGGTGCAGCCGATTCCGATGGTCAGATAAGATTTTCCTTCGCGGTGGTAAAGCGGCAGAAGATATTCGAGAAGTTCAGCAAAACGTCTGCCGGTTTCTTTGACTTCTGACTGTTTTTGCAAAAATTTGATGACTTTTTCATCTGTTCCGGGCAAATGTTTCAAGTCTTTAACGAAATACGGATTTGGCAAATGTCGCACATCAAAAAGCAAATCGGCATCACGCGGCGCGCCGTATTTATGCCCGAAACTGACGATTTGAACGTGCATCGGCACACCTTTTTCCGATTTTCCGAATTTCGTAACGAGCAAACGGCGCAAAGTGTGAACCGTGTGTTCTGATGTGTCAATGATAAAATCAGCGGCATCGCGCACGGTTTGCATAGCTTCACGTTCGGCGCGTATTGCCTGCAAAAGTCCTTTGCCGTTATCCGCCGGATGAGGTCGGCGCGTTTCTGAAAATCTGCGTTGCAAAACATCGTCGGACGCTTCAAAAAATATCACGAAAGGCGTGAGTTTTTTCTTTTTCAGTTTTTGCATTTCCGGCTCAAAGTCCAATAAAAATTGGCGTTCGCGGATGTTTATGACGAGCGCGGCTTTTTCAATCGCCGTAATGTCTTCTGCGCCCGGCAATAACAAACGCGCAAAAGTTTGCAACATTGTGAGTGGCAAATTATCAACACAAAAATAACCTGAATCTTCGAAAGCATTCGTCGCCGAAGACATTCCCGAACCGCTCAAACCCGTTATTATCACCAAATTCGGCAGATTTTTGTTTTCTGTTTTCGCCATATTTTTTATTTATCCACAGATAAACACAGATAAACACAGCTTTTTTCGATTTAACTTTAGATTTATTTGCGCTCATCTGTAAATAGTTGTTTTTCTGAATCGCTTAGACACCACCAACCAACGCGTTGTGGCGTTCAATCAATTTTTGCGCCGCGCTCGTTCCGGTTGTTTCGACAAGGTGAACGCGAACGGCGGTTTCAACTAATGTCGAAAGATTTCTGCCCGCGCTGACGGGCAAAATGAATTTTTTCGTTTTCAAATTCAAAATTTCGGTTTCATGGGTTTCCAGCCCCAAACGGTCAATTTCGCCTAAATCATTCCAACGCTCGAATTCAATAATTAGTTCGATTTGTTTTGTTTTACTAATTGCCGAAACTCCGAAAAGTTCACGGATATTGATAATTCCGAGTCCTCGAATTTCTAAAAGTTCAAACGTCAAATCGTGTGCCGAGCCTTTTAAAAATTCCCCAATTTTTTTTATTACAACAGAATCATCTGAAACAAGACGATGTCCGCGTGTTATCAAATCCAGAGCGCATTCGGATTTGCCGATACCGGAATTTCCCAAAATTAACACCCCGATCCCGTAAATGCTCATCAGAACGCCGTGAAGCGTTACTTGAGGCGCAAGAACATCCTCCAGAAAATTTGAAATAAGACTTATTGTTTTTGAACTTACTTGCGGAGTTTGTAAAATTGGCAAAGCGATTTTTTCGGCGATTTCAAGCAATTCGGGCGGCGGATCTAAATCTTTCGTGATTAAAATACAAGAGATTTTTTCTAAATCGAGATGTTTTATGGCGTGAATGCGTTTTTCGCTTTCAAGTTGGAAAAGATATGAAATTTCGCTTTGCCCGACAATCTGTATGCGTCCGGCGTGAATATAATGAGTAAATCCGGCAAGCGCAAGCCCAAGTTTTTGAATACGTGTCGAAGAAATCTGCTTTGAATGCAAACCATCGTTTCCCGCTAAAACCTTTAGATTCAAATCATTAAAAGTTTTGTCGACAAATTCGGCAATCGTTATTTGTGGGTTGGCATTTGGCATAAAAAAATTATCCACAAATGAACACAGATGGATAAATCAAAAAATATCTGGGTTCATTTGTGTTCATCTGTGGATAAAATATTTTTTTTACGGCTCGATTAAACCCTAATGTCCGGCTTTACGGTTTTAAATAATCGACACTTGCTCGTTTTCGGCATTACGAAAAACGAGAAATTGATTTTCCTGCTCGTTCAAATTCAAAATCGCTTCTTCTTCCGTCAAAGGTTTGACGGCATAACGCTTTGTCGGAATAATACGCGGCGCGTCCGGCTCTGGCGCAACGTCCTCGACGGGTTCGGCAATCGTCGTAATTTTTTTCGCGCGTTGTCGTTTATCGGTAATTTTGGTTTTTAAACGTCGCG
Source organism: uncultured Acidobacteriota bacterium (assembly GCA_937863115.1). Classification (GTDB taxonomy): domain Bacteria; phylum Acidobacteriota; class Blastocatellia; order Pyrinomonadales; family Pyrinomonadaceae; genus CALMEH01. Next base: position 2,295 of record CALMEH010000660.1, on the reverse strand, counting down.
CTTGCTTTTCGATTTTATCAATCGTTTGGGTTAAAGATTGATACATATCCGAAACGGTCGAATTGGCAGTCAGAACCTCTTTCCGCCATTGCACCACAATTTCCGAACGATGTCTGCCTTTTTCGACTTCGATAATAATATGCGCTTTCGCACTATCATTGCCGAAAAGCTGGCTTATTTTTTCAAAATGAGCTTCGACATGAGAACGCAATGCCGGTGTAACTTCGATATGTCTTCCTGTGTATTCGTATTTCATATATTCGTCCTTTGTCTTTTTGTCCTTTGTCCTTCAGATTAAATATTGAAACTCCAAACAAAACCAGCGAAAAACGAAGGACAAAGGACGAAAGACTAAATTACAGTTTTTCTCTCCCGCGAACCGGCAATTTGCATTTGGTCGCGGTATTTTGCTACTGTGCGGCGTGAAAGTTTTACGCCTTCCTTGATTAAAATTTTTGCGATTTGGTCGTCGGTTAAAGGTTTCTTCGTGTCTTCATCTTCGATCATTTTTTTGATTCTTAGTTTCAGAATGCGCGTCGAAACTTCTTCGCCGTCTTCATTGAGCATTCCTTCCGAAAAAAACCTTCGAAGTTCGATAACGCCCTGCGGAGTGTGGGCGTATTTGCGATTAACGACGCGCGAAATCGTCGAAAGGTGCATTCCGATGTCTTCGGCAATGTCTTTGAGCATCATCGGTTTTATAAATGAAACACCTTTATCCAAAAAATCTCGCTGACGTTGAACGATACATTCCACAACGCGATAAATCGTCTGCCGCCGATGTTCGATATTTCTCAGCAAATCAACCGCCGAACGCACTTTTTCTTTTATAAAATCTTTTGTTTCCTTTGTTGTATCAGATTGCCCCAAAAGTTGCTGATAAGATTGTGAAATTCGTAAGCGCGGACTGCCGTCATCAACAAAATAAACGACATAATCCTCTTCAACTTTTTCGATATAAACTTCCGGCGATACATAAATTGGATCTTCCGATGAATAACTTCTTCCAGGATAAGGATTTAAACAACGGATTTTGTTAATTTCCTCGTTTAACAGATGAAGATCTTTGCCCGTATCTTTCGCCAAATGCTGTAACCGATGCGGTTGCAAATCTTCCAAATGGTTCGCCACGAGTTCCGCCGCCAGACTTTCGCCTTGCCCGTTAGCTTCAAGTTGGACGAGCAAACATTCGCGCACATCGCGCACCGCACACCCAACGGGTTCGAGCCGCATCACGATTTGCCTTGCCTTCTCTACTTCTTCTTTTGAACAAGCACACATTTCGGAAATTTCTTCATTCGTCGCGTTCAAACGCCCGTCTTTGTCGAGATTTCCAATGATAGCAATGCCAATTTCTTCTAATTTTTCGGTGATTTGCAAGAGATTAAGCTGCCATTCGAGATGTTCGGATAAAGATTCGGAAGCCGAAAGAAATTGCTCAAATGTCGGCGCATCCTCTTTGAATTCAAACTCTTGGGTTTTATATCCGGGGTCGAGATATTCTTGAAATTCCTTGCCGTAATCAATTTCTTCAAAAGCATCGCGTGAAGATTCGGTGTATTCATCGGTTTCAAAATCCGCATCGCCGTTCAATCCGTTTTCTATGGGAATTTCCGCAACAAAATCAACCGTTTGATTTTCAATATCGGAAGTATAATCAAAATCTTCTTTGATTTGTCCGTTCGAAGGAAGTTCTTCATAACCTTCAGAGTTTTGATCAAGAATTTTTTCGGAAATTTCCTGAACTTCTTCATCGGATTGAACTTCTTCCAAAACCGGATTCGAGAGCATTTCCTCTTGAATAAGATCGCTGAGTTCAACGGAAGTCATCTGCAACATCTCAATTCTCTGCCGCAATTGCGGAGTCAGAACCATCTGTTGTTTGAGCGATGTTTGGAGTCTTAAAGATGACATAATCTTTCTGACTTTATTATAACGATTCGTTTCAAAAAGAGAAAAGTGCAGAAGACTATAAATTTTTCAACAATGCAAAAAAATAAAAGAAGGGAAACCTTATTTTGCAGTTTCACCTTCTTTTGTTTTTCTAATTTGCCGGATTGTTTAGCAAGACAAATATTCACTGGCAACCCATCCGAGCGTTACCAATTTGCCACGCCGTTTAACGCTGACGCGCGAAAATCCGCCGTCGTATGTGTCAACATAAACCGATGCTCCGTGCTTTAATTTGCCGATTACGCGACCATCTGCCGAACGCACGTTCAAACTGCTGCGCGGATTGTCTAAAACAACGGTGCACCATTCAAAATTATTTTCACTCGGAAGCAAAAGATAACC
>CALMEH010000659.1 GCA_937863115.1 uncultured Acidobacteriota bacterium | reverse complement strand
AAGCCGTCGCCAACGGACAAAATTATACTTCGCCGCAAATTACGACTTATCTTTTCAAACGCGCCACGCGAAGCACGGAAAAATCGGGCGGCGTTGAAGATTTAACCCCGACCGAAAGAACAATTTTGCGGCTTATTGCAGAATCGAAAACCAGCCGCGAAATTGCCGATGAACTTTGCGTTTCGCCGCGAACAATTGAAAACCATCGTTATAATATTTGCCAAAAACTCAATATCAGCGGCAGCAACGCACTCGTTAAATTTGCCCTCAAATACCAAAACCAAATCTGAAAAGCTAAATTCGTCCACTATTTAACAATCTGCGACCACTCCGGAAGTCTCTGCAAAGAGGCTTTTTTCAGCTGTGTCTGAAATGTTTTCGACAGTTTCTGAGAACAAATACTTAGCTGCATTTGAGTAGAAACACTCACCTCAATATGAGTAGAAACTCTCTGTTTTCGCTTGCCTTTATGCACCATAATCAAAATCGTGATGCTTCTGATAGTTGATGACAACAAAAATGTTCGGGGAATGATTCGCAGTTTGGTCGAAGACCTGGCGGGCGATATTGTTGAATGTGAAGATGGTTCGGAAGCATTTTCGGCATGCGAAAAACGTCAACCTGATTGGGTTTTGATGGATATCCAAATGAAGCCGATGGACGGTTTGACTGCCACGCGGAAAATTAAAAGATTTTTCCCTGAAACGAAAATTGCCATTGTTACAAACCTGAACGACGCAAAAACTCGTGCGGCGGCAAAAGAAGCCGGTGCAATTGCGTTTTTTGGCAAGGATAATTTGATGTCGCTGCGAGATTTAATCAGTTGAATGAAAAATAAAAGTTGGGGCGTTTAAAAAGCCGCTACTTGAAAAAATAAAGAAAATTTTTGGATTGCTCTCTCCAAACAAAGAATGATTCGAGGAGAAATGAAAATGAAAATAAATTTGAAAATAGTTTTGGTGATAATGGTATTTTGGGCGGTTGCCACTGTTGCACCGGCGCAGAATGTTTGCTCGAAGCAGACGGGCGATGCAATGAAGATTTTTATCCGCAATGCCTCGGAAAAAGCATTTACTGTCAATTATGTTGACGAAAACTGCAAAGAATCATCCGGCGACACTGTCGAGCCGGGCAAAGCTTTTAGCGGTGATGCAACGGGTGGCGATGCGTTTCGGGTGCGGGAAACGGGAACAAATAATGTGATTCAAACAGTCGTTGCCAATCCTTCTAATACGACGACGACCATCGGTATTGTGAAAAATTCCGACCCGAGTCAATCATTTATTCAAACGCTGAACCAAATTCGGCGCGGCAGAAATCTGCCCGAAATCGAATTGAATGATTCGCTCACGAAAGGTTGTCAATGGTTTGCCGATTTGATGGCGAAATTTGACAAAGGCGGACACGATGCGGTTCTGATCGGCGGAAATTCGTATAAAGATATGCAAAATCCGTGGGACAGAAGCAAAAAAATGGGCTATGTTGGCGACGGCGGCACGGAAGCAACAGGCGAGGGAGATGTAACCGATATTATGTTGCTCGGCGGTGATTCGATGATTGGCTGGGCTTCGAGCAGCACACACTATCGTCCGTTTCTCGCAATGGACGGGCAAATGTTCAAACAAGTCGGGTTCGGTTATGCGAAATCTGCGAAAAAGCCGAATTATTACTACACCTGCGCCGTTTTCGGTAATCCAGAAGAAGATAACAGCGGCGGCGGAAATAATAATGCCGGCAATAATCAGGCAAATGTCAAGGAACCGATAAAAACCAATGCTCCCGACGGTTTGAAATTTACCGAAGCCAAATTTTATCAAATGCAAAACGGCACGGAAAAATACGGCACATCATTTGTCAGAAGCAGTTTGGAAGAATTAAACGCCGAATTCAGCTTTGAAAATCCGAGCGGACAGCCTTTTAATGTCGAACTCAGAACCTATTTCAATGGAAAAATGATTGATTCCCAACCAATGAAAGACTTAAAAGGAACCGGTTCGATGAGCATTCTCGTTGCAGGCAAAGAAGGCGAAGCGGGCAGAGTTCAAGGCGGAAATTATCGGTTTGAAGTTTTGCTCAACGGGGAAGTCGTTCTGAGCGCGGAAGCAACGGTTAAATAAATCAAAATAAGGAGAAAAGAAATGAAAAAATTAAAATTATTGGTTGTCGCAACAATGTTACTTTTGGGTTTGATGTCGGTCAACGCTTTCGCGCAAGACTTATCGGGCAGATGGGAAGGCACGTTTCTTTGGGCAGGCAACGCCGGCGTGAAAGACGATGTAACCTACGATTGGGACGAAGGGAAATGGGTGAATACAACCCGCAAACCCGTCAAACTCGCCATCGAATTGGAAAAAGGCGATGAAGACGGCAAATACATCGGCACATATTTTTACCATACCGGCTATGACAAGATGAAGTTTGATGCGACATTTGCTGATTCAATGCTCGCGGGCAAGACCGGTAAAGTCATTCAGGGCGGCGGACAATGGGGCGGTTATGTGGAGTTAAACTTGCGCGAAAAAGACGGCAAACGCTATCTGGAAGGCTCTTGGCGGACATATCAAACAACTAAAGATTGGGAAGGCAGAGTTGCTCTGCAATATGTGGACGGAAATTAGGTGTAGAAAAAATCGGTAAAAGACGAAATTTAAGGAAATCTCTCCCAAGAAAATAATAAGGACAAAAAAATCAGGAGAAAATAATGAAACAAAGAAAAATACAAGTATCAATTTTGGCAGTTATATTGGCGTTGTTCGGGATTGCATTTATTTCAGAACAACAAACGGCAATTACGGTAAAAGCGGACGGTTGCGAAGGACTTCCGAAAGAAGTTTCGCAATTAATTGAAGAATGGGAAGAAGCAGGCGTGAAAACGGATTGCCGAGTGAATCAAGTTTTGAATTGGGCGGCGACACACGCGGCGGACAAATCGAATCTGGGCGCGATTATGACCGAAGGAATGCAGTTTATGCGGGCTTTGGGTTATGACATTGCACGCGGAACGCCGATGATTTCACAAGATACAATGGATGCTTATCGCAAACGCGAAGGCGGCGTTCCGAAGGCTTTTGCCGCGTGGAAAGGTAATAACGCATCGGTGATTTATATTCCGAGCCAGAAACAATACATCACGGTTCAATATCAAGAGATTCAGTATAAAGCGACATCCGCCTTTAACATCAAAGCCGAATACGATAAAGAAAGCGGATTTTCCGACGAAGACAAAGCGAAAATTCAAGAATCAATCGGCTGGTGGAAAGATAAATTAGCAGACAAGTTTGAAATCACGATTGAGTTTATTTTAGATCCGAGTTTGAATGCCGGTGGCACGACTTTGGTCGGCGATGTTCCGCGTTCCTGCATTGATCACGAACCGCGTTACGCCGAAATCAAACTGAAAGAAGTCAATACCTCGCTCGTCAGCCACGAAATCGGGCACGCGCTCGGTATCGGCACGGCGGCGGTTTTCAAAGTTCCGAATGTTTGTTCGAGACTTGCCGAAATGTCGAAAGATGTTCAGGGCATTGAGCTTAACAGCGCGAAAATCCAAGACGGCAAATTCTGGGGAAACAACAGCAAAGGCGTTTCGCTGTTCAAAGACCGCGACAATTCCTACAGCCACGTTTCGAGCGATGTCAAAGACGACGACGGCAATCATTCCGCCGTCCAACCCGGCTTAGGCGGCAAACCTTCGATAATTGACATACGGATTTTGGAAGATTTGGGCTACGAATATAAGTAACCGAAACTATGGAATAAAGAGCAAAAAAATTATTGCCGCAGAACACGCAGAAAAAACACGGAAGACTTTAAACTGATTAAATATTTTTCCGCAATTTCCAAGTGTTCTGCGGAATAAAAAAATAAAATTAAAAAAATCAAAATGAAACGAAAAATTAACTTATGGCAATTTTTGTTGCCCATTGAGGTATTTTACCGTTCGAGACAATTTGCGGCATCGCAAAACGCGGATTTGAAACCGATTATCGAACAAATCAATGCTTTTCGCTCCGAGCAGTCGAATGCGCGGGCGATGATTGTCAGAATGTTGGAATCAGCTTTTCGGATGCGGGGGCGCGTGAAAATTATTAAATGAAAACTAGGAAAATAAAACACGCGCCGAGCATATTGACAATTTTGTAGCATTTGCTTCAAAACAGGTGAAATTGTCAACGCTTCAATGGGATGCGGCTCTCGTTCCGTTTGCCGCGAACGAGGGAAAATCACGCAATAAGTATTTTCAGCCCGATTTAACCTTCGACCTTTTTCACACCGACCCGAAAAGTGAGCTGCTTGTTAATATTTCGAGCGGTTTAGATTTTCAATACAAAGGACTTTTTATTCCGACATTAAAGTTCGGAGCAGTTGCACCGAAGGCAAGCAAGTCCGACGAATTACAACTATTCGTTTCAACATTACCCGCGAAAGCGTTTTCGATGACCGTCCACGAAATCGGCAATAATGCGTTTGATCCGCAACTCGATTATGAACCGGCTTGGGTTTATGATTTGGGTGTTAAAGAACCGAATATCATCCCGTTTGTTAAAGCCGACGGCACGGTTGATGTCGCATGGTGGCGAATGTCGGACAAAAAAGTTTTTATCAATCGCTATTCGTCGGACGGCGCGAAAATCTGGTCAAAACAAATCGGCGGCGTTTCCGATGATTATATTTTAATCGCCGGTTTTAACGAAGATCCGCAGGGAAATATGTATGTCGCACGGGCAATTGACGAAGGTAATCTCGATAAAACTGTCGAACCGCAAACACCGAAAGATAATAAAAACAACGAATTTGACCGCTCGGAAATGATGCGTCTGACGAAATTAGACAAAGATTCAAAAGGACTTTGGATGTAAGATTTTGCCAAAAAAAGGCGGCGGCTCACAGTTTCGATTACAGCGTTTTGGTTACTGACGATGGCATTATTCCGGCGGAAAGAAGCGACGGATTTCTGCTTCTGTCAAATTATCTGCAAATCGGCAGACCGAAATGACCGATCTTTCTGCGTGTGTTCAGCACAGTCTCGAAAGAAAACGAATGTTACTGCACCGTCGGCGGTTTGGTGCCGGCAAACGACGGCTATCTCTTTATGTATATGGCGAATAATTCAAAAATCGACCACACAGCCAACAAAGACGAAGGCGTAACCGAAGAGCAATACAACGAAGAAGAAACACGTCAACGCGACATCGGAGAATTCTCCGCGCAAAAAAACGTTTCGTGCGGGAAATCGAATCTTGGGCGACAAAAGATATGAAAGTGTTGGTGGAAATTCTTGATTCGCGCAAGAAACCTTCGGCAACGAACGGGATGTTTCTGCAACGCCCGAAATATATCACGAATTATTTCCGCGAAAATCAGCCCTATAGCGCAGGATGCGCCCGCATTGTTCGCGTCGTGGAAAATCAATTCGTTGTATTTTGTGAACGCTGGAATCACATCATTACAAAAAACGGCGAAGGTAAAAAATAACCTTCTGTGATTTACGATTCGTCTTGGGGGATGAAAATTGACCAAAACGGAAATGTTTTGAAAGCGGCAACGAAGATTTCCGACACGCTTCGCTTGATGCGCGGCGACGAACCCGTGAACTTAAAAGGCAAAGCCGCATTTTTTGCAGGTGATGTTTTGACCGGAAAAATGATGCTTTATACAATTGACAGCGATTTGAATTTGAACTCACAATCACTTCCACTTAACTAACCTGAATTAGTGAAAAACTGATTTTGTTAAAACCACAAAATCACACAAAATTAAAAGAAATTTTATTTTATTTTGGGTGATTTTGTGGTTCATTTTTTGTCAGGTTTTTTATTGTTCGGTTTCGAGTTCTTGCGGTTTTTCGCGATGTTTGTGTTTTAGGACATGATCAAGCATTTCTGACATTTCAGCGCTGCGCGAAGCAAGCTGTTGGTCGGTTTTTTCTTGGGAGTTTTTGAGTTGGTGATATTCGTCGGCGATGTGCAAAGCCGCTAAAATCGCCACTTTCAGAGAATCAACGGTCAGAGTTCCGCTGGAAATTTCGCGCATTTTGCCGTCAACGTATTCTGCCAGTCGCAAAATGTAATCGTTATCGCCGTCGGAACGGATATTGTAAGTTTGATTGTAAATTTCCACGCGGATTGATTGTGCGATTGTTTCGGTTTTTGCTTTGTTTCCAATCATTT
>CALMEH010000658.1 GCA_937863115.1 uncultured Acidobacteriota bacterium | reverse complement strand
GGGGTGTATGCTCATTTTGTTGAGAAACTATTTTTGAGATAACTTCTAGTATCTTTTGTTTCAAAACCCTTAACCGGATCAATAGTTTGAGATAATTTCAAGCCTTCTTTACCCGCTAATAAATTACCAAGCATTTTGTTAAAGTCAGTATTATTTGAACCTAATTTATCAAGAAGTTCATTTAATTTCTCGAAGCAGGTTTTATCTCCATTCATAATAAAAAATTTGGATTGAACGCCTTTTTTTAATTTATCCGATTCATCTTTGGAAAGACTTCGCCTATCTTTTTCAAATAAATCAATATTAACTTGCTTTTTATCTACCTGAATAAATCCAGGAACATTATTATCCATTACTTGAACCCTACAAATCGGTTTGCCTTCTGCATCATATTCGCAGTCTCCCGCATCATTGCCCGATGCTCCGACTGATGATGCGGCAATTGCTCCTTGACTTCCCGGATTGCCTTGTGGTTTCTCGGTTGGTGTTTCATCAACCGGCGGATCGGTTGCCGTGCCGCCGCTCGGTCTTTGTCTAGGATGATTGTCCTTTATATTTTCCGGGTCATATTGCGACCAAATTCCCGGTCCGAAATTGTCTGCTTGCATTTTGGCTTTTTGACAATGTGTGGGCGATGAGAAAAAAGACAATCCCATCGAATCCGCCATCTGACATTGCCATTGCGGGTCTTCCGCTCTGCCGACTGGTTCCATTTGAAATTGTTGTGGTTCGGGGAAATCTTCATCCAACCCGAACACGCTGACTTCTTGATTGCCGAGTGGTTCATATTCCGTTCGATAATACTGTGCGCCTGATTTTACAACTCTTTCGCTACTGCCTGAAACCGGATCGGCGTGAATCCACAACACTTCGTCAATATTTCCGTTTCCATAATTCACTCGCGTTTGTTCGGCAATTACCGCACCTCCGGCAAATACTTTCGAGATGCGTTTTGCGCCCGTGTGCGTGGTTTCCGTCAAGTAATATTGCAAGGTCGAACGATTCGTGTAAATGTAGGAATATCTGCCCGAACGCTGTGCCGTCCGCGCCGTAAATTCCGTGCGCCGATTCGCCACGTCAAACTTGCTTGCCTGATAAACGTCATATTGCCGATAACCCGAATTTATCTGATTTCCCGCCGCATCGTAGGTCGTTCCAGTTACGCCCGTCGTGGATTCTCTGCCGTTTGTAAAACTTGAAATAAATTGTCCTGTTTCGCCCCAATAACTCGTATCGCGTTGGGTCATCTGCGAAAATTGGTCGTATATTATCGTCTGTGCGTATGGCGTTACCGGCGGATTCGTTGTCGTTGTGCCGAATTGATTCGCCGTCAAACGCCCGATGAAGTCATATTTGTAGCTTCGGTCAAATTCGTCTGTTACCTGATTATCCATCGCCGAAACCCGCCCGTCCGCCAGATACGAAAACGCCGCTTTTTTCACAAAATTGCCTTCGCGTCCGTAAGATTCGATTTCGTGCTGATTTACCCGCAAACGATTGTCATAAGACATTCTGATATGCGGATTGTCATTTGTCCGATAAAACAAACTCTTAATCGCGCCCCACGCCCGATATGTGATGGTGTCGGCATAGTTTGTGGTTGCCCCCGCGCCCGTTCCGAATGTGCTTCCCGTAACGCC
>CALMEH010000657.1 GCA_937863115.1 uncultured Acidobacteriota bacterium | reverse complement strand
GTGCAGCGCGGAACATTGACGTTCCTCGACAAAATTATATGTAAGCCTCGAAGATGCAAATATCCGAGCGAAACTGTGCTTTCCCACGGCAACCGTTGCTCGATTTGCAAACTAATCTGTTCGCCGGAACTGTTTTCGATATTCGGATCTATCCGCGTAATGCTCGGTTTGGTTATTAAAGATGTCGGCTGACTTGTTAAAACATTCGGAAAAATCGGCGCACCGGGCGAAGTTCGGGAAAGAATAGCGACAATATATTTCGAGCCGTCGCGTTGCAGAGCGTTTGAAGTGGCACGCAGAGGAATTCGGTCATAATAAATTCCGAAGCTGCCGCGAATAACCGTTTTTTCGTTTGGCGAATAAGCAAAACCGAATCGCGGTGAAAAGTTATTTGTGTCAGTTGAAATTGGACTCGGTAAATCTTGTAAATCATAACGAAGACCGAGGTTAAGATTTAAAGTGCGATGCAGTTTCCATTCATCTTGCACGAAAATTCCGAAATTCGGATTTTTTTGGATTTGGTTTGGAATTCCGAACGCTTGCTGAAATTGGCTGTAATTTCCGCTTAAAAAATTTGTCAAATTCGTGAATGTGTAAACGCCTTGAATCGCTCCCGGAAAGGTAATATTCAAATCGTTATAAACCATTTCAACCCCAAATTTCAGCGAATGTTTGCCAAGGGTCGTGCTGAAATTATCGCTCAGTTGGAAAAGATCAATATCGCGTCCGGTTGGCGAACTTGTTGCCGTTCCGAAACTCGCCACGCCGGAAATATTAATCGCCGGTCCGATTTGGTCAATCGCCGGTGCGGAAAGACGCGAATTGCGATATTTAAAGCGGAATTCATTCAGACTTTTTGAACCGATAAACGTAATGTTTTGAAGATTTACGGTATTATCTTTATTTGCCAGATTCGTTCCCCGACTGACCGCATTCAAACCACCGACGGTGCGGGCATTTATCGCGTCAATATTATAAAAATTATAAGTTACCGTAAAAAAATTGCGTAAATTGAATTGATGATCGAGTCTGCCGAAAAAGTTCGTGGTGTCGTAACCGCTCGGCACAAGTCCTGTCTGAATTTGCGATCCACGATAACCGACCGCCGTTAAACGAGTATTGATTGCCGCGACATTTGCCGAAGAAATCGTGATGACGCTGGAATCATTACGGCGCGTTTGTTCAAAATTTCCGAAGAAAAATGTGCGGTTTTTAATGATTGGAAGTCCGAGATTTGCGCCATATTGCGTTTGTGTCAAAGGGTCTTTGGTCGGTGCCAGCGGATTTCTCGCGTCAAAACGCTGATTTCGCAAAAATCCGTAAATTTTTCCGTTAATTTCATTAGTTCCCGATTTCGTAACGATATTGATAAAACCGCCGGAAGTTCGCCCGAATTCAGCCACTGCGCCATTTGTTACAACCTGAAATTCGCGGATCACTTCTTGCGAATAATAAGTTCCTGCAAGCTCAACCGCATCATCATTTGCACTTGAACCGTCAACGATAAAACTGTTTGCCAAATTCCGTTGTCCCATCACGGAAATTCCTGTTCCCGGAACAGCAGAAGTTTCGGCAAAACGCTGAACATTTCCTGTATTCGTGCGCGAAACACCCGGCAAAAGCAAGGCTAAATCGAGAAAATTTCGCCCGTTCAAAGGCAATTTTTCAACATCTTTCGGCAAAATCGTTTCCGCCACCGAATTTCTGGAAGTTTCAATAGCTGCTGTGTCTTCAACATTTACTTGAGCCGAAACAGTTTGAACTTTTAAAACAATATTCAAGTCCAAAACCTGCCCGACCGTAATAGTCAATTTTTGGCGGTAATTTTCAAAACCGTTCAATTCGGCTTTGATTTCGTAATCGCCAACAGGTAAATAAGCGAAACGAAAACGCCCTTCGGGATTTGAAATCGTCGTCTGTGTTTGATTGGTTTCCAGATTAATTGTCGAAACCTTCGCGCCGCTGATAACGGCTTTGTTCGTATCTTCAATAACTCCGTTTAAAGTTGCCGAAGAAATCTGTCCGGCAACAGACAAGGGGAAAAGTAAAACTCCCAAAATTACAATTAAAATAAGATAAAAGAAAGACTTTTGTAACATAAATTATTTCTTCTAAAGACGCATTTAGAAAATGCGTCAAAATGCTCCGTATTGAGCGGAAAATGAGGCAATATTAGGGGGCATTGCAAAGGCGGGCTTGAGAAAAGCTTCCACCCAATGCAGAGCAAGCCAAAACCAAGACTTAGCAGCAAAAAAATGTGCTAAATCCTAAATATATTGCGTTTGATTTTGTTTAGTTAGATAAAAAACGGCGGAGAACGCGGATTGATATTACGAGATATTTTTTCGAGGGCGCGAACGATTTGAAGTTCAAAATTAACGGAAATCGAATTGCTCGGCGGTCGTTGGCGTTGGGCGAAAGAAAAATATGCAGGCGAAGTATTTTCGAGATTTTGATTGAAATTATTAACCGCGCTCTGCGTGTATAATTGATTGGCAAATTTACGGTTCGGCAAATCGGGAAGTCGATTTTGTTCGGTGAAGAGACGATTGCCTTTTTCCAAATAATCGAAAAATGATTTTTCGTCTAAAGGTTGGAAAGTGTTGAGCGAAAAAGCAAAACTTACAGTATTCTTGCGCTTTTCGCTGGCACATATTTTATCGAGCGATTGAAATTCTTTCGGCGGATTCGGTGTGTTTTCTTTGACCCAAGTTTTTTGAAGCGGGCAATAAACAAGCGTTGGTAATTCAAAAGATTGCGGCAAAAAAATATGCAAATAGATCAGCGCAAAGCACAAAAATGCACTGCTCAAATAAATCAGATTTTTATTTCGCAAAATCATCGCTAAAAAATTAAAATTAACCGATTAAAAATCATCGGTCAAACCTCCGAAACGATAAATTTTCGGCTTTTTATAAATGTTTGCGCTCGGTTTTACAAAAAAGTTAAATAAAGGTCTTGACATTAGGACATTTTTTCGTTAATTTCGTTTTCGTCTAACAATAACAAAACACAAATAAAATCCCAAAAATCTTGCACTTTAAGATTTTCTAATTGTTTGGAAATGAAGTTGTCCGACGTTTATTTAAATCTGCAACAAACAGATTTTCTGCTTGTAAGCAGGTTTTAGTTTCTGCCCTGTGTTTTTTCTCGAAAAAATGCGTTCGGCTAATTTAATAGAAAGTAAATTCACTGAAGTTTGTAGGAGGAATTAGAGAAATATGTCAAAAACAATCGGTAAAGTTAAATGGTTTAATAATGCGAAGGGTTACGGTTTTATCGAACAACCCGGCGAACAGGATATTTTCGTGCATTACAGCGCGATTTCCGGCGACGGTTATAAAACCTTGATTCAGGGACAAGAAGTAGAGTTTGAAGTGACCAACGGTCCGAAAGGTCCGCAAGCGGAAAACGTGCTGAAAGTTCTTGAATAAGCGTTAATTAAATTGTCTGACTTTTCTTCCGTTTTCGGAAAAAAACCGGACTTGAGAAAGTAAAAAGTAAAAAGTAAAAAAAGCATCCCGAAAAGATGCTTCTTAAATTTTTTATTTTTTACTTTTTACTTTTTACTTTACAATTCTTCACCTCTGGCTTTGAGTGTTCTGCGCCAAAGTTCGCGGTAAGATGTAAAACGCGAAGTTAGCGCACTCAACAAATATCTCTGCGCGTAGGTTAATTTGCGGTTGTCGGCGATGCGTTTGAAGGTTGATTCGAGTCGCGCTCGCGCTTCGAGCGGCGGACGTTTGGTTGCGCCGTTGAAAAAGATGTCGAAATCAATTTTTAATTTTCGGATGTCTTCTTCGAGCTTTGCAAGTTGGCGGTCAACTTCTGCTGTTTCTTCGAGTCTTGAATTTGCTTGACGATGTAATGTATTTCCAATTATTGCCATGATATTTCAGGTAGTTTGAGAAATTTAGGAAAGCCCTACTTTAAAGAAAATCGCTAAAGCCGAAAAAATTCCGCGAAAAAAATCGTATTTCAATTTAGAATATTTCTATGACTCCGAAAGACGCGCCCAAAAATACTCAAAATTTATCGCTTTTGCCTTCAATTGATGCGCTTTTGCAATCTCAAACGGCACACAAGATTTTATTTGAAACAGGCGCAAAACATTTAACAGTTTTGGCGCGTTCAGCCGTCGAATCGCTTCGCAGTGAAATTTTAGTAAGTTCAAAAAATTATTCGCGCGAAGAATTGCTGACAGAAGCCGAAAATTTGTTGGAAAAACTTTGGCAGAGCGAACAAGTTATTAAATTGAAACGAGTTATCAACGCAACGGGCGTAATCGTTCATACAAATTTAGGACGCGCACCGCTTTCGGAAAATGCGCGGAAAGCGATTTTTGAAACGGCTTCGGGTTATTGCAATCTCGAATACAATCTGGAAAGCGGAAAGCGCGGAAAACGCGGCGAACGAGCCGAAAAATTGTTGGCAGAATTGACAGGCGCGGAAAGCGCGTTGATCGTAAATAATTGCGCTTCGGCGGCTTTTTTGGTGTTAAAAGTTTTGGCAGAAGGCGGCGAAGTCGTTATTTCGCGCGGTGAATTGGTCGAAATCGGCGGCGATTTTCGTGTGCCTGATGTGATGGCACAATCGGGCGCGATTTTGCACGAAGTCGGCACGACAAACCGCACGAAAGCTTCCGATTACGAAAAAGCGATCGGCGAAAACACAAAACTTTTCTTGCGCGTTCATCCGTCAAATTATCGAATTATCGGTTTTACCGAAACGCCGAAATTAAAAGATCTGGCTGATTTGGCGCATCAAAATGGAATTTTGCTTTATGAAGACGCAGGTTCGGGCGCGATTTTTGATTTGTCGGAATTTGGCTTGAACGATGAACCGATAATGTCCGAATCAATCGCTGCGGGCGCGGATGTTGTAACTTTTAGCGGCGATAAATTGCTCGGCGGTGTGCAATCAGGTTTGATCGTCGGACGCAAAAAAACGATCGAAAAAATCCGCAAACATCCGCTTTATCGCGCTTTGCGGGTTGATAAATTGATTTACGCCGCGCTCGAAGCAACGCTCGAATCTTTTCGCAAAGAAACGGCTTTTCAAGAAATTCCTGTTTTGAAAATGCTTGCAATGAGTAACGATGAACTCAAAACGCGCACGAAAAAATTTGCAAAGAAATTAAAAAAAATCTCTAATTTGAGTTTTGAAATCATCGAAGGAAAGTCCGTCATTGGCGGCGGCTCTGCACCTGATGTTCAGCCGATTTCAACGCTTCTTGCGCTCAAACATAATCAATTTTCGGCAGTAAAGTTGGAACAAAATCTGAGAAATTCGCGTGTAATTGCGCGGATTTTAGAAGATAAGGTTTGGATTGATTTGCGAACGGTTTCGGAAAGCGAAGAAAAAGAACTTTTGGAAATTATCGCAGAACTTTAAGGAAATAGGATGCAGAAATGCACACGAAGTAAGCGTGTCGTTCATTGCTTTTGACACGCCTACTTCGTGCGCATTTCTGCATTATTTTCCGAAATTTTCGATTAAAACCGCTTCGCTGAATTGACTGCCGCGGGCAAAAACGATTTGTTTGTAATCGGGCGAAAGAACGAAGTTGAACAGCGAGCCGTTTTTTAAATCCGCCAGCATTGTGGGCGCACCGCCGTCAATCGGTTGCCGCCAGAGCTGGGAAGTTTCTGTTTTTATGTAGAGCAAAGATTTGTCATCCGTCGCCCAACGGACAAGATTTCGAGAAGCCGGAATTCCTAACAATTTCAGCGGCTCGCCGCCTTCGACGGGGAAGATGCCGTATTTCCATGGTTCTTTGCTTTCGGGCAGATAAACGTAACGCATCAGCAATTTGCCGTCGGGCGATTGCGCGATTGCGCCGGAAGTTCGATAGTTGTCGGCGAGGGCGGACGGCTCGCCGCCGTCAATGGAAACTTGCAAAGTCGTCATCTGTTTTTGACTGTTCTCCGTGGCGTAAAAAATCCGATTTCCTTCAGTCGAAATGTCAAAAAAGCGTTCGCCGTTTGCGCCTCGTGTCAGTTGCAGAGGATTTTGTCCGTTTGCGTCCATTCGCCAAATGTGCGGTTTGTCGCCGCCACGCGAGGAAGCAAAAACAATGTAACGCCCGTCCGCTGTGATACGCGGCGAGATATTCATACTTCCCTGATTGTCGGTCAGCGGTTGTTGATTGCTTCCGTCAGCGTTCATTTGCCACAAATCTATATTGCCACTGCGCGGGCTTGTGAAAATGATTTTGCCGTTCGGCGCAACCGCCAAACCGTGATAACCGTCTTGTGCCTCACTGCCGAAACTTATTTGTTTCGGGTTTTCGAGGTCGTCGAAAGGCGTGACCCAAAGATTCGTTTTCGTGATATTTTGCCCGACGACGAGCGTTTTTGAATCTGCCGAAAGACTCATCCAATCATAATCGTTAAAATCGCGTGTGATGCGTGTGGCTTCGCCGGACGGATAATAGATGCGCCGGATTTGATAAGGTTCGCCCGATTTTTCTTTTGCTGTAATCAGCAAGCCCGAACCGTCGGCAAGCCACAGCACATCATCTATTTCGCTGAAATTCGGTGTCGAAAAATATTCTCCGCTTTTGTTTTTAATCGAATAATCCAAAATCTTAGCTTGTCCGTCCGCGTTTCTTCCGCAGATGGCGACGCGCTCGCTGTCCGGCGACCAAGACATCTGCGAATTCCATACAATAGGAGTAAAACGCGGCTTGAGCAAGTCGAGCGTAATTACGATAGATTCGCCATTTTCTTCTAAAACGGTCAAGCCGGTGTCCAATTTAATAATTGCAATTCTTTTGCCATCGGGCGAAATGGCGGGCGGGCTGACGACATTTTTCAGAATTATCTGCGGTTTGCCGCCGAAAAGCGGAATGCGAGCAAGGGTCAAGTTTGGACCGCCGAAGACGGAAGTCAGATAATAAATTTGCTTACCGTCGGACGAAAACGCCAAATCCGAATACTCGCTGCTTTCCGGCATAATCTGCACTTCGCTACCGCTCGTCAAATCTTTGAGTCGGAGCGTTTTGCCCGCTTCCTTTTCCTGCGCCGCATAAACCAGATATTTGCCGTCAGGTGAAATAGTCGGCTGAAAAACATTTCGGTCGGGTGTCAGCCGTTTGAGCGTAACGGCGGGCAATGCGCCGGTTCTCGAACTCAAAAAAGCGGAAACGGCGAAAATAAATAAAGCGGCGAAAGCGACAAACACAAGCGTCTTTAACAAAAATCGGCGGTTTGTTTCGGGTTTGTCGGCGGTTTGTGTTTTTGAAGCAAACGGCGCAGAATTACCGTTTGTTTGACTCTCAAGACAACGCACGTCGCCATTAAAACGATAGCCGCGCCGTCGCAGAGTTTCGATTAAAGGTTTGCCGTCCGCCGACTTGCCTAAAGTTTTTCGCAAAACGTGAACATATTGCGTTAAATTCGCCTCTTCAACAATCGAATCATTCCAAATATTTTCCATCAATTCGTCCTTGCTGAGAATTTCGCCGCGCCGTTCGATGAGCGTCAGAAGCGTCTGCGCCGCCTTCGGAGCGAGCGAAATTTCAACTTCGCCGCGATAAAGCATCAGATGTGCAACATCAAAGCGAAAACTCTCAAATTCGTAAATCCTATGAACAGGCGGTTTAACCATCTTAATATTAAATTGAGAGAAAATTGATATTAAATCAAAGACGCGCCGCAGCTGTTCAATTAAGTTTAGTTACGGAACGGAAAATTATTTAAAAATCAATGATTGAAAATTGGACAGATTCAATTCAAACATTTTAACGCCCGCTTGCCGAAAAGTAAATGCTTTTCTGAAATCGCGGATAATTTGTCCGTTCCGTTTTGAGAATAGGAGGAGAATTTTTTATGGCAAACAAAAGAGCGATATTGTTGATTGACGGACCTAATAAAACACGGATGCAAATATTGGTTACTTTTAATGACGCGCCTGGTGGAGCTTTACTGACCTGGCAACGAATGGGGATAATTGACGCATCAACGCGGTCATTTTCGGGAGATTACTACACAGCAAACTATCCGGCTTTTATTATGTTCAAGGATAATGCAATAGGCAGTGTTTTTGCATTAAGCGGGTTTCAGAACGATTCAGACCCGCGGTTTCCATTTAATGAGAAATCAAACGGAGAAGGCACTTGCTTAACCAGCAATTTTGAAGTTCATCAAGGTTCACTGACTTGGAAAGTAACTCAGATATTGTAATCAGTTCAGCATAAGTTTTAGTTGATAATGCAAATGTGGAAACACGCATAAAGCAAATGTGTTTGTGCGCTCTTACTTCGTGCGGGCTTTAGTTTTTTAGATTATTTGATGAACTCGGTTCTCTAAATTCTTCCGGTAAAGAAATGGTTCAACAGCCTTGGATTGTGAGTTTCAAACCCAGAGAATTCGGCTGGACTTTGATTTCATAGTCAAATATTTGGTTTTTTCGGTTTAGGGAGAGAAAAAATGAACGCGAACTCAATCAAAATCTTTTTAGCGGTCTTTTTGTTAGGAATCGGCTCGGCGCAAATGACGGCGGCGCAAACTTGTGCGACCGCGCCAATCGGTTTGGTTGCGGCTTATTCGGGCGACGGCAACGCTTTGGATGCGCGTTCGCGCAGCCACGGGACGATTCAAAACAGCGTAATTTATGCGCCGGGCAATGTCGGACAGGCGTTTCAGCTTGGCGGCAACGGCAACGCGA
>CALMEH010000656.1 GCA_937863115.1 uncultured Acidobacteriota bacterium | reverse complement strand
CGGCGGCGATGTGAGGCTGGCACTTGCGGGTTACAACGCGGGCGAAGGCGCGGTAATGAAATATGGCAATCAAATTCCGCCGTATAATGAAACACAAGAATATGTTCGGCGTATTACGGCGCGTTACAGCCAGATTTCAAATCCGAATGTTGCCCAGACGGTTCGAACCGTAACAACGACACAGGCGACAAAGTTAGTTGAAAAAGATGCTAAACCTTTAACGGTTTATGAAACCAGTTCTTTAGCAATCAAACTGCCCGACGGCAGAATGAGATTGGTCAATAAATAAGTTTTCGAGGTTTCCTCATGGAGTTTCTCTTCTCCTCTTGGTCTGAAAGACTTGCGGCTGAAAAGCAATTTTCAGCCGCGTTTTTTTGTGCAAAAATGCCGATTGTTGTATGATTAATGAAAAGTTCAAATGTCTAAGGTTCAAAGTTCAAGGTTTCAAGACGACTTTGAACTTTGAACTAATATTATGTTTTGTTCAAAATGCGGCAGAGAAAATGCGGACGATGCAGTTTATTGTCAGAAATGTGGAACTCGGTTTGGCACGGCGGAAGAAGAAACGCGAATTGCCAAAAAAGGAATTGAAGACGGCGGCGAAGAACAAAGAATTTTTTCTATTTCGCCGACGCTCAAATTCGTGATGGCAGGTTACGTTTTGGCGGCAATCGGCGCACTTATTTTGGTTGCGTTGTTGGCAATGTTTGTTCCGGCTTTGGGATTTCTTGTGGCAATTCCACTTGGGCTTGCACTGTTTTTGATTCCGGCGTTTTATCATTTCAAGCAAAAGATGATTCGCTACACGCTGACGGACGCGAAAATCGAAATTGACGAAGGTCTGATTTTTCAAAATTCGCGCAATGTTCCGCTGCGCTCGATTCAAGATGTTTCCGTCGCTTCGACAATTACTCAAAGAATGCTCGGCTTTGGCGATTTGGTGATTGATAACGCTAGCGAAGACAATAGCAAAGTTGTTTTTAAGAACATCAATTCGCCCAAAAAATATGCCGACGCGGTTTTGAAACAAATGCGTCTGCTCGATAAGTAGAAAGTGAGAAAGTGAGAAAGTGAGAAAGTGAGAGCATAGAATAAAATCAGGCAAATCTCACTTTCTCACTTTCTAAATTCAAAAGACTATGACCACAATCTTCATCACCGGCGGCGCGGGTTTTATCGGTTCGGCTTTTATACATCAGATTTTAGAAGAAACTTCGGACATTGAAATTATCAATTTCGATGCGCTGACGTATGCCGGAAATCTTGAAAATCTCGAAGGTTTGGATAAATCGCGGCATAAATTCGTCAAAGGCGATATTTGCGATAAACCCACAGTTTTAAAGGCTTTGCCTGATGATTGCGCGGCGATTTTTAACTTTGCCGCCGAATCGCACGTTGACCGCTCGATTTCTTCGGCGAGCGAATTTGTAGCGACGAATGTTTTGGGAACGCAAGTTTTGCTCGATGCGGCGCGGGAAAAAAACGTCGAGAAATTTATTCAAATTTCGACCGATGAAGTAATGGGAAGTTTGTCCGAAGACGACAGCGCATTTTTTACGGAAGATTCACCAATCGAGCCGAATTCACCTTACGCGGCTTCAAAAGCGGCGGCGGAACATTTCGTTCGCGCGGCGCGTGAAACATTCGGTTTGGATACTATAATTACTCGGTGCGGCAACAATTACGGGCAACGCCAATTTCCCGAAAAATTGATTCCGTTGATGATTGCCAACGCGATGAATGGCGAACCTTTACCGGTTTATGGCGACGGAAAAAACGTGCGCGATTGGATTTTTGTCGAAGACCACGCACGGGCAATTTGGTTGGCTTATGAACGCGGAAAATCGGGCGAAATTTACAACATCGGCGCACGCAACGAACGCCAAAATATCGAAGTCGTCAAAGCAATTCTTGATGCTTTGGGCAAACCGCATTCATTGATAAAATTCGTAACGGACAGACTCGGACACGACCGCCGTTATGCCATTGATGCCACAAAAACCGAAAACGAATTAGGCTGGAAACCTTTGACGAATTGGGAAGAAGGTTTGCAAAAAACGATTGGCTGGTATCAAGAAAATCAAGATTGGGTGAACCGCATTCGTAACGGCGCGTATCGTGAATATTACCAAACAATGTATGGCGCAAGTTTAAGAAAATAATGCTAAAAATCATCCAAGCCGAAACACCCGAACAAATCGAACAGGCACGAAAACTTTTTCGTGAATATGAGGCGTGGTTTGAAATTAAACTTTGCTTTCAAAATTTCGATGAAGAAGTTGCAAATCTTCCAGGCAAATATTCTGCGCCGGACGGCAGATTATTTCTCGCTTTTGCGGATGAAAATCTCGCGGGTTGTATCGCGCTCAGAAAATTGGAAGATAAAATCTGCGAAATGAAACGGCTTTTTGTTAAAAATGAATTTCGCGGGCAAAAAATCGGCGTGGCTTTGATTGAAAAAATCATCGAAGAAGCGCAAAAAATCGGCTACGAAAAAATGCGGCTCGACACCTTTCCGCCGAAAATGTCGAAAGCTGTAAGTCTTTATGAATCTTACGGCTTCCGTGAGATTGCTCCGTATTATCACAATCCTTTCGGCGAAACTCTTTTTTTGGAAAAAATTTTAAAGGCAGAAGTCAGCGCGTGAGCAAGGGCGGAACTCCGCCGCCCGGATTTTCGCTCTTGCTCACGCGCAGGCTTCTGTTTAAACTAAACTTTTCAATATTTCAAACGTAAAAGAATAGGAATTTATCGTGTGAAACCCGATAAATTTAATAAACTTTTGGAGAAAGAATTACAAAATGGCAATGTCTAAAACCGGCAAGGTTTTTCTCATCTTGGGCGGAATTGTTTTCGCTCTTTTTTTGGTCGCAGTTATCGGAATCGCGCTTTTATTGAGCGCATCGGGGAAAGCAGAAGTGCCGGAAAATTCGGTTTTGGTTTTGAGCGTTACGGGCGATTTGCCCGATTACGCACCCGAAGACCCGACAGCGAAACTTTTCGGAATCGAACAAAAACAATCTTTTTCTTCGCTGATAACACAGCTTCGCAAGGCAAAAGTTGATGAACGCATCGGCGCGGTTTTGCTTGATATTGATTTTCCGATGATTGGTTGGGGCAAAGCCGACGAATTGCGCGAAGCGATTAAAGATTTTCGCACATCGGGCAAACCTGTCTATGCCTATATGGAAATCGGCACAAACCGTGAATATTATATTGCCACATCTGCCGAAAAGATTTTTCTGCCGCCGGCAGGTGATTTATATATTCAAGGCTTTGCCGCGCAAGCGCAATTTTATCGCGGTTCGCTTGATAAATTGGGCATCGAACCGCAATTTTTGAAAATCGGCAAATACAAAAACGCGCCCGATCAATACACCGAAAAAGAAATGACCGAAGGACAGCGCGAAGTCATCAACGCGGTTTTGGACGATTATTACACACGCATCGTCAACACGATTTCCGAAACGCGCAAAAAAACGCCCGAAGATGTCAAAGCCTTGATTGACAACGCGCCTTATAACGCGATGCAAGCGAAACAGCAAGGTTTGATTGACGAAACTTTTTACAGAGAACAAGTTTATGCCGAACTCAAAAATCGTCTCGGTTACAAAGAAGAAGATAAAGTTCGCACTGTGTCGACGAGCGAATATCGTGAAGTTCCGGCTGATTCTTTGGGGTTAAACAACGGCGAAAGAGTCGCAGTTATTTACGCTTCGGGCGCAATTACGGGCGGAAGTTCAAACCGCAGTCCGCTTGGCGGCGAAACGGTCGGTTCGGACACGATGGTCAAAGCCATCAACGAAGCGGCGGAAGACAAATCTATCAAAGCCATTGTTTTGCGGATTGATTCGCCCGGCGGTTCGGCTCTCGCCTCGGATCTGATGTGGCACGCGATCGAG
>CALMEH010000655.1 GCA_937863115.1 uncultured Acidobacteriota bacterium | reverse complement strand
ATGCGGCAATACTGCGAGAAGTCCGACCGCCGGCCAGTCGCCGTGATATCGGAACGCTCCACCTTGCGGTTTGCTGTCGAGCTCCACGGGCCAAGTGTCGAGATTGCCCGCGAGCTTCTCGCCCTTCGCATCACGTAGCAACAGAAGGGAACCGCCTGGCGACGCACCGGGCTTGCCGCGTCCGATTGCGGCGACCAAAATATCGGCTTGCGAAGCGATTTCGGCGAGATTTTTTGTGCGCGAATGACAAATCGTAACCGTTGCATTTTCTTGTAAAAGCAATTGCGCCATCGGTTTGCCGACAATGTTGCTTCTGCCGATAATGACGGCGTGTTCACCGGAAATGTTGATGTTTGAACGCTTTAGAATTTCAATCACGCCCGCCGGAGTGCAGGGCGCAAGAGCTTTTTGACCTTGCGAAAGTTTGCCGACGTTGATCGGATGAAATCCGTCAACATCTTTTTCCGCGCTGATTGTTTCGAGAATTTCGCGCTCATTTATTTGTTTCGGCAAAGGCAATTGCACCAAAATTCCGTTAACTTCGCTACGCCGATTTAAATCTTCGACGAAATCGAACAGTTCTTTATGCGAAATTTCCGCCGAAAAATGATGGTGTTCGGAGATAATTCCAAGTTCTTCGGCAGTTTTTACTTTGCTTCCGACGTAAACCGCAGATGCGGCATCTTCGCCCACGCGCACGACCGCAAGGCACGGACGAAACGGCAGATTTTTAACTTCTTCGGCGACTTCGAGTTTGATAGCTTCGGCAATTTCCTTGCCGCTCAAGATTTTTGCAGACATATTTTTCAGATAAAAGAAATTATTCTAAACCATTTCTTCAAAGTCTGCGACTAATGCGGAAGATCGCGCGTGAGAAAGGGATTTCGCTACGTTCCATCCAGTAATCCCGCTAAATTATTAGCAAGCAAAGTGCCGACAATTACAGGCTTTTTCACGTTGTTGAAAAAAAATAAAAAAAATGTGTAAGGATTTTCGATTTCAAACGACAAACGGATGTAAGCGGCTAAAACCGAAACAATTTATACAGCAATTATTTTTTGGAGAAAAAAACTATGACGCAAATCAGTCCTGAAATTTTTGAAGCGGAAGCAATAAAGCATATTGACGAGTTGTTTCGCACAGCGAAGCGTCTGACGATGAATCAGACTGAAGCCGAAGACCTTGTGCAGGAAACTTTTATGCAGGCTTGGAAATCGTTTGAACATTACGAACTCGGCACAAATTGCCGCGCTTGGCTTTATAAAATTATGTTTAATAAATTTGACCATCATCGGCGCAAAAAATATACACAAGCCAGATATTTGCAAGAAGAAGACGAACTGACGTTTTTGTCAGCCGCATATTCCGCGCCAATTCCCGAATATCTGACCGATACGGAAGTTATCGCCGCGCTCGATAAATTGCCCGAACATTACCGAACCGTTGTTTTATTGGCTGATGTTCACGAATTTGATTACAAAGAAGTCGCCGAAGTTTTGGAAATTCCGATTGGAACGGTGATGTCGCGCCTCAGCCGCGCCCGCGGACAATTGAAAAAATCGCTTGCCAAAGTCGCCGGCGGTTATGGAATAAAATCGGCGCAAAAAATGATTACAACTTATGCCTAAACAATTTTCATTTGCTCCTCCTGTTCAAGCGTTGAGATTTGCGAGAAATCTCAACGCTTTTTTTATTGATTTTTTAAGGACAATATCAGACTGCCGCAATCACAAAATGAGTCTTCTGGCGTGGCGCGAAAATCTTTGTCGCTCGCATTAATGCCGGAAATGCCGACAAGCAAACTTCGCTCCATCGGCATTTCTTTTCGTTTGGATAAAATGTGTTTGCAATTTTGTTCATTGCGCCGAATTTATTTTCGGACGAAAACCTTCGACATTGAAACGCATTTTGTAAAGCCCAGTTCGCGCCGTCAAATAAAGCGTTTTGCCGTCCGCATCGCCCCAAGCCATATTGTGAACGTGCTGCGGCGTGATAATCGTGCCGAGATGTTTGCCGTCTTTTGACAAAATCTGTAAACCGCCCGGCGCAGAAACATAAACATTGCCTTGCATATCGGTTTTCACGCCGTCAATCGCGTCTTCCCCTGCGAAATTCGTAAAGTCGAAAAACAGTTTTCCGTTCTTTATCGTGCCGTCTTCCTGCACTTCATAACGATAAACCGTCTTTTTCTTTTCGTCCCAATTTCCGACGTAGAGATATTTTTCGTCCGGCGAAAAGGCGATGCCGTTCGGACCTGTAAATTCTTTGGTCAAAAGCTGTAATTTGCCTTTGTAAATCGAATAAACTCCTGAAAAGGCGAGTTCTTTGCGTTTGTCGTCAAAGACTTTCGGAAAGCCAAACGGCGGATCGGTAAAAAACAAAGTGCCGTCCGAACGATAAACCAAATCATTCGGCGAATTTAATCTTTTGCCTTCAAATTTATCTGCCAAAACCGTTTAGCTTCCGTCTTTTTCGAGTTTCACAATTCGACGATTTCCGTGCTGATTGATAATAAGATTTCCCTGCAAATCAAGCGTCAAACCGTTTGAACCGGGCTGACCATATTCGGCGATGTCTGCGCCGGAATAACCGCTCGGAGTTTTGAAAACACTCAGTTTTCCGTCAGTTGAATATTTATAAATCGTATTTGCATTCGGGTCTGAAAAAAGCAAACCGTCATTCGTCCAAACCGGACCTTCGGTAAATTTGAAGCCTTCGGCAAGTTTCCAAACCTTCGGGTTTGCGCCGACAATTTTCTCAATCGCCTCGTCTTTTTTGACGATTTCGACATTAACCTCACTCGGCGTAATCGCCATCGGATTCGTATCACCTTTGTAAAATTCGAGTTTTGCCTCGCGCACCCAAATAAAATTTGTCGGCGGATTTGAAATCGGACCGTTGATGCCGAATACAGCAAGCTGAATTTTCTGCCCCGCTTTCACATTTCGCCCGATAACCAAACGATTCGGCGCATTCCAGCCGGAAATAACCGAGCCTCCTTGCTGTCCGAGAAAACGCGAAATTTCGCCGTTCACCCAAATCTCCGCATAATCATCCAAAGCGGTTTGAAAAACTACGGTTGCGCCGTTTGTTTCAAAACCATTGACCGATTCGGGAATCGTGATGTTGATGCGATACCAATTAAATGACAATTTTCCGTTGCCGCGCCGTTTGTTAAGTTCGTTTGCCGGAACAATTTCCCAAGCTGAATCATTAAACTCTAAAACGCCGGCTTTCGGCGTGTAATCGTAAGTTTTCACCATTGCGCCCGTTGGTGAACCGTCCACTCCTGCCGCACGAAAATCGGTTTCGATAATCTTGGTATCGCTATATTTCCAAACGCCATTGACCATTTTCGTGCCGTCAAGTGTTGTTAAATCAACACTTGCTTCGGGCTTGCCGCTCGGAACTTCAAAGGCAAAAACCGCAAGCGAAAAAAGAATTGTAAATAAAATTGCTGATAAAATTTTCATAAAAAAACTCCTTCTGAAGATTTTTTGCCCACGAAATACACGAACATACGCGAAAAGTTCTTTTAAGATTTTTTTTCGTTTCTTTCGTGTGTTTCGTAGGCAAAGTCTCTTATCGAACTTTCACAACGTAATAAAGAAATGCGCCGTTCACTTGTTTGAACCAATGCGGCGTGCCTTTCGGAATAATCAAAACATCACCTTTTTTCAAATTTCGGGTTTCGCCGCCGTCAATCGAAGTTCCGCGAAATTCATTCGGCGCAACTTGTTTCGATTCGAGCGATTTTCCGCCCGTAACTATCGTCGCCGTGCCGTCCAAAACATAAATAATATCGGTGTCGAGTTCGTGAACTTCGACCAAACCTTCTTTTTCGCGCCGCGAAGCGTGAACTTGATAATTTTCGCCCTTGTCATCGCCGATTAAAACTGCACCTTTGGAAAATGCGTCGGCAACGGTTTGGCTGTCAAAAAACGAAACGGCGGAAATTTTTTGATTGCTCAAAGCATTCGCACCCGCAATCGCCAATTCTTCATCTTGCACCGCCGAAGCCGCGCCCGAAACGCCGACACCACCAACGATTTGTCCGTCAACCGTAATCGGCACACCGCCCTGAAGCGGCGTAAAATCCGGCAAAGCAACCATCGCCGTTCTGCCATTTTTGATAATTTCTTCAAAAAATTTGGTTGGGCGTTTGAACATCACTGCGGTTTTCGCTTTGCCGATTGAAATATTCGCGCCCGCCGTAAAAGTTCCGTCCAGACGCTCCAAAGCAATAAGATTTCCGCCGTCATCCACCACCGCAATCACGCCGCCCGGTGCGTTATTTTTCCTTGCATAATCTTTCGCCGCCGCAATCACCAATCGCGCTCCTTCGAGCGTTAAGGTTTTCTTTTCAACAACTTGCGCGAAAGTCGAAATCGTAAAAATTGATAATAAAATTGCAATAAAACCGATGCTTTTCATAAACTTCTCCTTGAAAATTTTTCAGCCGCGGCTAACGCGGATAACACGGATTTTATCAATTTCTTATCCGCGTTATCCGCGTTCAGCCGCGGCTAAACAAACCTATTCCGCCGTAATTGTAACTTTCAAAACGTCTTTCGTATTCGGATAAGAAAAACCGTCTTTGACCATTCCGACCATTCCATTTTCAGTCGTTCCCATGTTTGCCGCTTTTTGACGCGGAGCTTGTTGGTCGCCGATTCCGGGAGCTTGATTAACTTCCGTTCCCGCGTCCCAGAGCATCAATTTGTCGGTAATATCACCCGTCAAAGGGTTGCCGGCTTTAAATAAATCAAACGCTTTTTCCGGCGCGTAAAACAGATCATTTGATTGTCCATACATCGCAATCAAATTCAGTTTCATTCCTTCCATCGCCGTAAAAGTGAATTCATAAGCACTGCCGGGCAAAATCGGCGCAGGCTTGTCCGCACCGACCGGCATATTGAAAACGCCTACATTCAGACCTGCGAAATTTTTCGCCAAAACTTCCGGATTGCCATCTTCGGCTTGTTCCTCAAGCCCGTTCATTGCCATTTCGCCAACTTTGAAAAAATTCGTTTTGTTTTTTGAAACAACGAACATTCCGGGCGAAAGTGCAAATGGATATTTCGCACCGCCCTGCGTTGTCAAACCTTCCGAATTTGAAACATTTTCGATACGAACCTTAAAGTTCGCCGACTTTTTATTGGCAAACGCTTCTGCCTGAAACCCGAAAACCAAAGCCGTCAAAACGGCTAAACCGATAATAAATTTTTGCTTTAACATAATAATTTCTCCTTAAAAAAAATTCGCTACTGTTGCAACGGCTTGTGCCGCGCTTTTCAGTCGGATAAATTGCATCTTTGGCGAAACTTATTCCAAAAAACATTTCGGGAATAAATCTTCCTGAAAGCGTGATATAATGGGCGGAAAGAAACTTTATCGGAGCAAAAAAATCCCAATGCAATATGAATCGTTTGATGAAAACGCGCAAAAATGTTTAATCGGCAAAGTTACCGAAGAATTTGTCCGCTCAATGCGATTGATTGACAAATTATCGAACGAAATTTACCCGAAAATCGGCGCACATTTTCGACATAATCTTGATTTTGCAAATGCGTTTTTGAACGGCTTGGCGGCAGGAAAACTTGACTACGAAAAACGTGAACGCGATGAAAGAATTGAGCAAAACCGTAGTTATGCCATCGAAAAAATCGGCTTTCTGATTCAGCGTTTTCAAGACTTGGCACAAAAAGATTTGGAAAAAGAAGTTTCGGTGCGTTCGGAAATTGATGCCGACGTTTGGCACAAATCGAGTGCAATGCGCGAACTCGAATTTTTATTGAGCCACACGATTCATCATCACGCGCTCGTTGCCGAAAAATTAAACAATTCGGGCGTAAAAATTGCCGCCGATTTCGGCGTTGCGCCTTCGACTTTGAAGTTTTGGAAAAGTTTGGAGTTCACGCTTCAGCGTGAAACCGCCAGCCAAGCGCGGCAGTTTTGACAGCCTGAAGGCTGAACTCCGAAACAAGTTCAGGAGAAAATTATGTCATCAAAATTAACAATTATCAGTTGGATTTGCCGCGTCATAGTGGCAATAATTTTATTGCAGACTTTGTTTTTCAAATTCACGGGCGCGGAAGAATCGAAATATATTTTTTCAACGTTGATGGGCGCGGAAAACGAAGCAATCGGGCGCATCGGTTCAGGCGTGGTCGAACTCGTCGCAGTTATTTTACTTTTTATTCCTTCTTTGACTTGGCTCGGCGCACTTCTCGCGCTCGGCACAATGTCAGGAGCGATTTTTTCGCATCTGACAAAACTCGGCGTAGTGGTTAAAGACGATGGCGGTGTGCTTTTTATTTTGGCAAATGTGGTGCTTATTACAAGTGCAATTTTGCTTTACATAAATCGTGCGAATGTGCCGATTTTGGGGAATATTCTGCAAGGAAAAAATGCCTGATTTTTTTCAGATTTTTGACGCGAACGCAATCGGCGGTTATTCGCCGATTGTCGTTTTTTTTGCGTTTTTCTTCGCCACGTTCATCAGCGAAGACCTTGCTTGTTTGACCGCCGGCGCACTTGCCGCAAACGGCAAAATTTCCTTTGCGCTTGCGCTTTTGGCGTGTTTTGCAGGGATTTTTGTCGGCGATATTTTGCTTTATTGGACGGGCAGAATTTTCGGCAAAAACATTGTCGAAACAAAACTTTTTTCGCGTTTCGTTTCGGATAAATCAATCGAAAAGGCTTCCCTTTGGCTGAACAAAAACGGCGCATCCGCGATTTTCATCAGC
>CALMEH010000654.1 GCA_937863115.1 uncultured Acidobacteriota bacterium | reverse complement strand
TTCCGAAGGACGAAACACGGAAACATCGGCTTTACCGTCGCCGTCGTAATCGAATAATTTCGGTTGCGGAACGGAAGGATTCAACAAACGCCCGACTGCCAAAGTCGAAATGCCATTAGTTGCGGAAAATTGTCCAGCATAAACAATCTTATCGTTTTGCAAATCTACGCCCCAAACAGTGCTGTTTGTTCCTGCGCCGACATTAAAACTCGGATCGGTCGAGCCGTTGGCGTTAATTCTGGCAATTCCGACACCAAAAACACTATTGACCACGCTTGCCGTCGGGTTGAAGTTTTAAGCCAAGAATCGGAGCATTTAAGTCAGGCGCAAAACTCGTATCAAGTGTGCCGTCGGCATTCAGACGCGCCAAATATTTTTTATTGCCGTCAAAATTAACGCCGGTAAAAGCTCCTCCAATGAGAATTTTTCCGTCAGGTTGAACAACGACTGTATGAATATTAGAGTTTGCGCCGCCTAAAGGGTTGAAATTCGTGTCTATTGTTCCGTCAGCATTCAAACGTGCGATTCGACCGCGTGTTTGACCGCCGATAATTGTGAATGTGCCGACAACAAGTATTTTTCCGTCTGCTTGCACATCAATTTTATAGATGCTGTCCGAAGAATTTGTGGCAATACCACTGTTGAAAGTATTATCAAGGCTTCCGTTAGAATTATATCGCTTTACTCTGTCGCCGGATGCGATCAAGAATTTTCCGTCGGGCAACGCTTTTGCGTCACGAACATTCGGCGTATTCGAGATCGAAAGCGCACTTGCGCCGTTCGCATTCAAAATGTAAGTAAAACCACTGCTTCCAATCCAAACAGGAACAATAATTCTTCCGTCCGGCAGTAATTCAATATCATAAACTGCCCACGAAAGACTTATGTTCGGCGGAATAAAAGTCGTATCGAGCGAGCCGTCAACATTGAAACGGGCGAGACTGCCGCGAGAAACTCCGTTGGCGAGTGAAAACTGACCACCGACAATAACCTTTCCATCCAGTTGAACGGCAATTGCATAAGCCGCGCCAACGCTGCCGAGTTGCACGCTCAATGTCGTATCAAAAGTGCCGTCAGTATTTAACTTTGCTAAACTTGGGACGAAACCACCGATAAAAATCTTGCCGTCCGGCGCAAACTGCATATCGCTAATCGAACCAAAGTTGTTTGTCGCTATATTGAATGTCGTGCCGAGTGTTCCGTTCAAGTCAACCAAACCCCCACGTTTTCTTGCAACACCGCCATAAGTCGTAAATGATCCGAAAATCAGATATTTGCCTGAGGGTGTGGGCGTGATGCCGGAAATATTTGAATTGAGATTTGCGGCACCATTAAATGTTCCGTCAGCACTTCCGTCAATGTTCGAGCGAAAGAGCGCAAACAAATTAAATCCGTTAACACTTGTGAAACTTCCGGCATTAAGAATTTTTCCGTCCGGCAATAATTCCATATCCAAAACCGAGCCACCGCCAATAGTAATCGTGTTGTAAGTCGGGTCAAATGTTCCGTCAACATTGAACCGCCGAATATTCGTGGAACTTGCGAGAATTAATTTACCGTCGGGCAGTAAAAGTAATTTACTGATAGCGACAATATTTTGAAAAACAATTGAATCGAGAGTTCCGTTGGCATTTAATCGGGCAATGCCGATACGATCACCGGTGAGAGTAAAGTTTCCGGCAATTAAAATGCGGTCGTCAGGCAAAACTAAGATGTCGGAAACAGTTTGATTCGTATTTAAAAGCGACGTAAAGGTTTGATCAATCGAGCCGTCCGCGTTCAGGCGCATCATTCCGGGTTTCGGGATTGAGTTCGCGCCTAGAAAATCGCCGCCGACCAAGATTTTACCGTCCGATTGCAGAGCTATCACGCTAACAGTTCCGCCGATGCCGCTCGAGTTATAAAAAGTCGGCGGTTGAAAACTCGTATCAATTGTTCCGTCTATATTCAAACGAAACATCCCTACGCGCGTGAAGCCACCCGCGACGCGAAAATTTCCGCCAACCAGCGTTTTTCCATCAGGTTGAACCAGTATTTTGCTAATGCGTCCGGAACTTACGGTTAGATTAGCAAGAAAACTCGTGTCAACCTCGCCCGCGGCGTGTGCGAAAAATGTCAGAACAAAAGTTACCAAAATTAATTGTGCGAAACTGAAAGTTTTTTTTGCAAGATTCATTGTTTTTACCTACTTTAATTTTTTATATTTCTAAGGAATAAAAGCATTTTCCGTCGGAATATCGGTTGAAATGCCGAACTGCGTTGCTCCGAAACCTGCGGTCGAACGCATCAAATACCAAATTCCTGTGCTTGGTCTGAACACGGCAATATCGGCTTTACCGTCGCCGTCATAATCTGCCGCGACTGGTTTG
>CALMEH010000653.1 GCA_937863115.1 uncultured Acidobacteriota bacterium | reverse complement strand
GGGACAAAAAACCCCCCCCCGCCGCTGTTTGGTTGGAGGGGCCGGGAAGGGCCGGGCCCCCCGCCGCGTCCCCCCGTGATGCGAAAGATCCCACCCCCCGAATAGCAACCGCCGCAAAATCCGGCTTCGCCCGTGCCGACATAAATCGTATCGGGCGCAGACGGCGCAATCGCAATCGCGTTTATCGCCAAACTCAATGCCGTATCCATCATCCGCGGCCAAGTCGGGCCGCCGTCCAAAGTCCGATAAAGTCCGCCCTGCGCCGTGCCGACATAGACGATGTTCGCGTCCGTCGGATGCACGGCAATCGCCACCGTGCGCCCGCTTGCCGAGGTTGTCGGCGCGGTTTCAACCTGTGCGTTCGGAATCGGATTCGGTCCGAGTTCCGTCCACGCCGCTTGCGGAACTAAAGAATCGCGCAATAATGCTTCCTGCCGTTCCATTTCCCGAATTCCCCGCACCCGCGATTGCGGGTCAAACGGCTCGCCTTTGACAATGCCGCGATACAATCCGACATTTTCCTCGCGCATCCGCCGGAATTCTTCCTTCGTAAAACCGCTTTTGCCTTTCGTCAAAATCGAAGGCATATCAGGGTCTTCGCCGAAAATCTGCTGTTTGATGCCCGCAATAGCTTGCGGATTAAAATATAAACCGAAACCGATGCCAACGATTAAAAGCGATGCGCCGATAATTAAAACTTTTTTCATATTTCCTCTAGAATTATTTAAAACCGAATTGTTTCGTGCAGGATGTTTGTTCTTTAAATTTATCTTTTTCACCGAGAAATAGCAAGAATTTTTTACATAAAGCAGTGTTCTAAATTTTGTGAGGCTGACATTGTTCAAGCACAAAAAAACATAAAAAGACCCTAAATTGCTGGCTTATTTTGTGTTTATTTCGTGGATTTTTGTGTGGTTTTGTGGTTAACATGTTAGATTGAGAAGAACGTCTTTGTCTCCACCTGATTAATAATAATTACGACAAAGATAAGATAGGTTTAGAATCTCTTTCGCAAGTAAAAGATATCTTATCGTAAGCAAACGCACGTCATCATCACGCTTACGCAA
Organism: uncultured Acidobacteriota bacterium; assembly: GCA_937863115.1. Taxonomy (GTDB): domain Bacteria; phylum Acidobacteriota; class Blastocatellia; order Pyrinomonadales; family Pyrinomonadaceae; genus CALMEH01. The sequence continues at coordinate 1,602 of CALMEH010000653.1, read as the reverse complement.
AGACATCTTTTGTTTGCGTTAAGATATTTATTAGCTTAGAGTAAAGGTCAAATTTCAAATTAAGCTCGACTTTGTCCATTATTAAACGAGGAAAATTGTTGATTTCCCTGTAATTTCTAGGTTTTGCAAATAAAGAAGTTACATTTTTCAAACTTCGAGTAATTGCCTGATGTTTGAAAATCTCGAACGAAATGCGATTTTATAAGTCTTTTATTTGCTTTTTCAATATCAAAAATGGACAAAGTCGAGCTAAAGATATAATCGGTAAATATATAGATAACATTATTTTTAACCAAAAACTCTGGAATAATTGAGAATTGGAATTTGATAATTGTCGTATAGATATACGGAACATTATCAACTATTCATTATCAATTACCAATTATATCGTAGAGGTTAAACATAAATCTCTAAATTGGTAATTGGTAATTGATAATTGATAATTAGTAAATTGCTTGCAGTTATCAGATTTTTTAGAGTTTGAATGCAGTTTTTCAAATCTCATTATGTTGCTAACACAATTTTACCGAATGCTTTATTCTCGATGACGGCGCGATGCGAGTCAGCGGCGTTTTGTAGTTCAAACCTTCCGCCGACAACCGGATTTAGGAAACCTTCGCTTAAACCGTTGAAGATTGCTTCGTGGATTTCGTTCATTTCGGCTTCGGGAGCGTTAAACAAAGCCATCCCGAAGATGCTTGCTTCTTTGCCCATCGTCAGACGCGGATTGAAGTCCAAACTTCCGCGATTACCGATAATGACAATGCGCCCGAACATCTTCAGAACGTCAAAATCTTTGACGAGATTGACGTTCGCCAACATTTCGAGAATTACGTCAACGCCACCTGTGGCATCGAGAATCTTCTGCAAATAATCTTCATCTGCGTGATTAAACACGAAGTCCGCGCCTTGCTCTTTGACGAGTTTCTGACCTTCATCCGAACTCGCCGTGCCGACAACGGTTAAGCCCACATTTTTTGCCCATTGAATCGCCGCCGTGCCGACTCCGCCCGATGCGCCGTGTATCAAAACCGTTTCGCCGCGTGTCACCTTCGCCTTTTGAAACAATGCGCGATAGCTCGTTCCGTAAGGCACAAATACGCCTGCGCCTTGTTCAAACGAAACATTTTCGGGAAGTTTGATAAGATGTTTTTCTTCGCAAAGACAATATTCGGAGTAAGTTCCGCTCACGGAATCAGCCGTTAAAACACGGTCGCCGATTTTGAAATTTGTGATGTTTTCGCCAACCGCTTCGACTCGTCCCGCACCATCTTTGCCCGGTGTATACGGCAAATCGGGCTTTACGGGATAAACTCCGGCACGAATATATGTATCAACCGGATTAACACCCGCCGCTTCGATTTTCACCAGAACCTGATTTTCATTCGGCACAGGTGTTTCAATTTCTTCCAACTTCATCACGTCCGCCGCGCCAAATTCTCTGACAATTATTGCTTTCATAATTTTTAGGTTTTTAGGGACAATGGACGAGGGACGAGAGAAAGGTAATTTCGTCCCTCGTCCCTCGTCCCTTACACCTCGTCCCTAAATGAAATCTCCTCGCGGCAGAGCCGCGAGGTATCAAAAGAGGCGAAGTTGAAT